>CAZYMD010000089.1:0-19729 GCA_964649005.1 uncultured Pirellulales bacterium | reverse complement strand
GATGATACATCATCTCGGTGACACGCAGATTCTCAGCCACAGGACCAACTGCAAAGGCCGCCTCGTTCAACGCGCTCCACGTGCCGTCAAAAGCTCTCGTCTTGATTCTTATACTGTGGGTAAGCGTCATGGGATTTATATATTCGCTGGCTTGTGGTGAGGGATCACCCTGGCTCATTTCCTTGGCCACAAGCTCGACCGATACGAGGAAATCATTACTCGTCGATGAAGAGTTGAGGCCGCATATGGCGAGAACGTTCTGTCCATTCCTCAAAGACTTAGCGTGCTTTGAGACGTCAATTTCTTCGAACACCACGGCCTGTTGATCGGCTCGCTCACTATCGGCTGCCGAGTTCCAGTGTATATCATCTGAGAAGTTCCGTCTTGCGATTTCGGCGCCATTGACATAGGCGACGAAGCCATCGTCATATCTTATCTTCAGCGTCATGCTTGAGATGTCCTTGTTGAGGACGTTGAACGGAATTCGAATGTAGCAGGCACTGTTCGTGTTGTACATAAGACCAGCCATGTCGAACTGGATCAAACTGCTGAAATTGACCGGATCTGCCGGGTTGCGTTCATAACCAACACCACCAGTGGCGGCAGTCCAACTGGAATCGTCAAAGTCGGACGTAATCCAACCGATGCCTGCTGGTGAGAGGTACTGGCCGTCAATAACCTGCTGAGCCATTCCAGGGCCTTCCCATGCCACAGCCAGATTATCGCCGCCTCCGCCTTCTTTCTGCAGGGCTTCAATATAGTATTTCTTCCCGGCGACAAGCGGTATTGCTTTTGACTTCTGCTCGGGATAATTGTTCCATTGTCGTGAAGGAGTCCAGCCGGGCACGTTCGCTATCAGGGTCTTATTTCCCGGGCTCTCGCCTGTGCTCAACCAAAGTTCGCTGCCATCGTCGCTGGCGATCCAGAAGGTATAGTTACCAGTGTGTGGCGGATGCAGGTGGCCTGTGACGCGTGTTCCATAGTTATCGTTCCAATCCGTAGGCATCTCAAAACTCGTGAGATACTCACTCTGGCCGGGACTGCCCGGGAAATCGCTGTTGCTTGTAAGGTCGGTCACCGAGGTGCCGCCTATGCCAAACCAATACTCAGCCAGGACAGTGCCTTTGCTGGGCTCAACCTTAACCGTTGGTATGTGTATCCGCTTGGTGCTGTCTTCGGAGACTAACGTGACAGTCTTGCCCGAGGTCGATAGATATATCGGCACTCTCGGATCGCTGCCATCAAGCGTATAATATCTGCGGCCACTGGAGGCGCCAATCATGAGCGTGCTGCCCGTTGGGAAATGTCCTGTCGAACTTGTTGTGCCATTCACGACGAATATCGGAGCGTTCACTTCAGGGTAAATCGCCGCGGTGCGCAATTGACTCAGAACAACGGCCGACCGTTGTGGCATATATGTGTTGAGAATGTAATCTCGCGTATTGCGCCAGTGTGCCTGCGTGTAAGGTGTAGTGCTGGCCTGATCGCCCCAGCGTGCAGATTCAGCAATTATCGCCAGTTCAACCTGATCGGCCAGTTTTTTGTAGCGATCGTAGGAAGCCTGCGCCGCCGCCGGACCGTCGTTAAAGAGGTGCCTGTATGCGTGATCCCCAAAGAGAAGCTGGAATTCATCGTTGTGTCTGAGGATGCTGTAGGGCTGGCCCGCGCCCTGGTTTACCCCAGTGACATCCGCCCCAAGACTCGACCAGATAACGATAGCGCCTTCCGCGTCCCAGTTGAAGAACTTGAATCCTGTTGAGTTCGGTGGTCGACGACAGCCTGCGTAGTAGTTATGGTGCGGCCAGTCGCCTGTTCCGCCCCAGAAGTTCGAGAACATGTAGTCAATATAGTTGTCCATATCGAGCAGATCGTCGTATTCGGGATTTCTGACGCCGTCAAGATCATTGCCCTGGATCATCTGGTAGGAAACCATATCCGACAGCCCGCTTCTGACCTGGGAAAACATCGCGTTCCATGTTGCGCCACTGCTTTCTCCTATGGCTTCGCCGGCGTTGACGGTGTCCCACTCCGCCTTGTCACCGCCGAAGTAATTGGCGCAGAAAGATGATTGGGGCCGTTCGGTCGCGTTATAAAGACCCCAATAGAGCCCGTTGATATATAAGTGAACGAACGTACCGTGACACGAAGGCTGGCCTAGGGCGAGCTGGGTGCGGCGCATAAACTCGTCGACGATGTACTGAGTGTTTTCACGCCCATAGTTGTTCCAGCCGTCGTTCGCTCCACCTCGCAGAGTAATCGTGTCAAAGCTTGTAGCCGCGTCTTCCTCCTCGAACACGCGGAAGTTCAGCTTGGTGGGGCCGTACGCGCGCTTGAAGAGCAGACGGAAGGATTTCTTACGCGTCAGGCCCATGCCCCGAAAAGCGCCTCCATAGATTCGCAGCCCGGCGTCCACGTGGAATCCTGTTGTGCCGTCTGGATTGATCCATTCAACCGAACTCGGCCTTTCCCACGCGACGCCTTCTCCGTTGGAATTGGTGTATATGCCGCTCGGACCAAACATGTCGGCGACATCGGTCACAAGCGAGAGAGTAGGCAAAGACAGCAGCGATGCTCTCATCTGATTGCGATACTGGGAATTGTTTACAATGTCCGGGTCCATTTCATAATCCGCGGCGGTGCCTCCCCATGAAGTAGGAAAGCCGGACGGATTGTTTTTCTGCTGCACGACGTTATCGAGGAAAATGTAGGTCTGCGTATCGATATTGCTCGATACCCAACCGGTTTTGAACGCAATCGCTCGCAGGCATGTTGTCGTGCTAATGGGAATAGGAGCTACATACTCGAAGCCGTTAGTTTCAGAAGGAGCGCTGCCATCGAGAGTGTAGTGTATTGTAGTTCCGGGCGTCTCGGTCGCAATAGTAACATTGAACGGACTATCGTAGAAACCGCGATTGTGACTGAACTGAGTATCGGAAACGAGGTTGAGAGTGCCCGCTGAATTGTATTCGCCTGGCGTCGCGCCCGCGAAATATTGCATTTTCGTCTGGCTGCTGGCCGCGGCCAATTCAGGCAGCATCATAAAAGAGCCGTTGCTTTTAGCTTCGTTTAGCCCCTGAATTGCCAGGACATTAGTACCATCCTGAATATCGATTAAATAGCTGGACAGGTCAAAAGCTGTGAATTCCGCTGACAGGTCGTCCGGTCGATTGCTATCGGCAATCGAGTTCCATCCGGGAGTGCCCGTAAAGTTCGCCCGCGCCACTTCGGCTCCATTAAGGTAAGCTACAAAAGCGTCGTCATATCGCATTCGCAGCACCATCGATGTAAAGAAATCCGGATCGTCGGCATAGAATCTGATTCTGGTCCACACCGATGCGTTTTTGTCCTGCATCATGTCCTGGATATCGGTGTTCAAATCACTGCCGGTGCTGACAACGTACAACCCTCCGCCGGCAAAGTCACCAACCAGACGAAAGCTCCCCGGATTGAACGATCCATGGTTTCCCTGAGCTACAAACAGCTCAAGTTCCGATCCGCCTCCTTGCTCGTAGAACACCAGACGCAATTTGTAAAAACCCCAGCTTGGGAAATCAAATGTCGCCAGAGTATCCGCTGGTCCACGAGGATCGGGGTAAGACATGGTGTAAGTATTTGTGGTATCGGTCAGTTCCAGTGAAAAGCCATCGTCGCTGTTAACGCCAAAGGTCCAGAGACCTGCCTGCGGGATTAGCACCCTGGCCGTGACTAGCACCACAAAATCTTCCACATCCTGGCCCACTGTTGTGCTGGGAAATGGATTGTTGTTTCCAAAATTGCCGGTTCCGCCGGTGTTAAAATAGTCTATGAAAGGCGCCGTCTCCGAGGCCGTACTGCTCTGCAGGCTCTCATTGGCTATTACAGACTCAGCCACATCGAGACCGCTCACTGTCGTACCTGCCTTGTAATAGACGACATCAAAGCCCTGTGTTGAATTACCGAAACCTATGCCTGTAGTGCCGGTGCGCCATGTGGAATCATCGAAACCAGGCGTAGTCCAATCCATACCCAAGTCGCCTGCCGTCGGTATGTGATAGGATATATTGGCGCCTGCCGGGACAAAGGTTGTCGCGTACTGTGCCAGACCGTATGAGATATCCGTTAACTGCCTGGGATATGCCGGCGCAAAGTCGTGAGCTATTTTGCCATCGGGTTTGACAATCGCCAGATACTCACCATCCGCGTTCAGACTGAAGTTAGTGTGCAGTTCCTGACCGGCCACCGCCCGATTCTTCCCCGAAGCGAAGACGACCAGAAAGGCCCCCGGTTCAAGGATAACGCCTGTGGGAAAACGCCATTGACTGAGATTACCAGCGTTATTGGTCAAGCGCCATCCGGATACGTCAATCGGTTGAACGCTTGAATTGAATATTTCGATCCAGTCGGAAGAATCACCGTCCTCGTCCAGCAATTCGCCTTTGCCCAGTGGCTCGCTGCTTGCGTTGCTTGCCAGAAATTCGGTTATGAGCAACGATGGCGGCTCTATGCCCCAGTTCGTCGCCAACACGGCGAAGTCGAATTCGTTCACGCCATCGGTGTTGTCGATGTCCGCCTCGCAGTCTGGGCCATTGCAGTCGGGGCTGAGCCAGTGCTGCGCCAGGATATCAAGGTCTCTCAGATCAACGCCTCCATCAGCGTTCAAGTCGCCTACAACAGCGGCAGCATGGCTCAAAGTGGAACATGATACGACGAGCACCAACAAAGTGAGCACAGACTTCATAGATACGGGCATCATCTATTTCCTTCCTAAAAGGCATGGACAGTCAGATATGTGGGGGGATCATCAACCCTATACCAACACGAACAGCATGTACCAACTGCCCCAAACAGTAACAATATCCTAACAAAAACAGCCCTCTCGGTCAATGTTATCGTGTCCCTTTCCGCCTGTGTGCCTGGAGGTGAGGGGTGCGATAGTCGCTACTCTAACTGGATGTAATGGGAGGTGGGGACTATTGTCAGGCCTGTCAGGCAAACCGATTTGAGCTGATTTCAGCCTTGTTGAACTTCGAATCTGCGGAATTACACAAGATGTTGTTGACAAACGATTACAAGTGTAATACACTCGTTGGTGGTGACCTGTGTCCTGCGTTCATAATGAAAAGTGGATACAGCTATAGACGAGCATTGTTCATAGCTTCTCGATAATCGAGGTGGTTCGAGCTGGCATATCTGTCCTAAAAGGGCGAACAAAACAATCGGACCGGCCGTAGTTGAGATTGGCGGCTTATTTGCCTTGGATCGAGTATTGTTAACCAAGGCCACGAAAGGGCGATATGGAGACGAAGAGTCAGGGCCCTGCACGCCCCCAAAGTGCGCCGAACCACGAAGAAAGCCAACTTATAGCCCGCCTGCACAAGGGTTGCGCGAAACTCAAGCAGGAGATACACAAGGTTATCGTCGGCCAGGATGGTGTTATCGATTCAATGCTGTGCTGTATGCTCGCTGGGGGGCATTGCATCGTGCAGGGGGTTCCAGGACTTGCCAAGACTCTGACAGTGCATTCCGTGGCTGATGCAACGAGCATGGTTTTCAACAGGATTCAGTTCACGCCCGATCTAATGCCTTCCGATATTACAGGCGCCGACATCATCCAGCGTGATCCACAGTCCAAGCAGAGGCGGTACGAGTTTGTAAAGGGCCCGATCTTCGCCAATGTGGTTCTCGCTGACGAGATAAACAGGACTCCCCCAAAGACACAGGCGGCTCTCTTGCAGGCGATGCAGGAGCGGGAAGTGACCATTTCAGGCAGAACATTCAAGCTCGATGAGCCATTTTTTGTCCTGGCCACTCAGAATCCCATCGAGCAGGAGGGGACCTATCCTTTACCTGAGGCTGCCCTGGACAGGTTCATGTTCATGGTCTACATCGACTATCCGACCGCCAAAGAGGAGCACCTCATAGTCAAGCAAACCACAACAGGCAAGAAGAACGTAATACAGAGCGTTCTTGATAGAAATGATATGATGCTGTTTCAAGAGATCGTGCGCATGGCTCCTGTCAGTGATGTTGTAATTGGCTATTGCATAAGGCTCGCCCGCGCAACCAGACCGACCAGCCGAAGTGCGACGCCGATGGTAAGGAAGTATCTAAAATGGGGGGCGGGTCCCAGGGCAGGCCAGTTCATGACGCTTGGGGCCAAGGCCAGGGCATTGATCCACGGGCGTATTACGCCGAGTTTCGAGGATGTCAGGGCGATAAGCAAGCTCGTACTCAGACATCGCATTATTCCGAACTTCAACGCGGAAGCCGATGGTGTGAGTGTTGAAGCGATTCTTAGCGATCTCGTTGAGCAGGTGCAGTTGCCAAAATAATAATCTCTGCAATCGTACGAATGCCACCAACGGACAGCTCTTTTTGGATAAGACAGTGGCGCATGGTTCTGAATATCTCGATCCCATATTCCTGAGCAAGCTTGCAAATATGGAGCTTGTGGCGCGATGTGCAGTTGAAGGATTCTTCTCCGGCCTCCATCCGAGCCCTTTTCACGGATTCAGCGTTGAGTACAGCGACCATCGCGAGTACCACGCGGGCGACGAGATCAAGTTCGTCGATTGGAAAGTGTTCGGTCGCAGCGACAAGCTCTACATCAAGCGGTTCCAGCAGGAGACGAACACAACCGTCTACATATTGCTGGACAGCAGCCGGAGCATGTCATTCGCGGGCAACGGATCTGTGAGCAAGATTGACTATGGCTCGTTTCTTGCCGCGGCGCTAAGTTATCTGATGCTCAGACAGGGCGACAGCACGTCTCTCGTTCTGTTTACCGACAAGATTGTGCAGAAAATACCGCCCAGCTCCAGACGCACACATCTGAACCTGATACTCAAGGCTCTACAGTTCAACAAGCCCTCGGGGCGGACAAGGCTGGCCGACGTCTTGCACACTATCGCTGAGACCGCAAACCGCAGAGGGATCGTAATTCTGATTTCCGATCTGCTCGATGACGAAGACGATATCTTTAGAGGATTGTCCCACCTGAAATTTCTCAAGCACGACGTAATTATCTTCCACACAATGGACCATCAGGAAATCAATCTGAACTACGATGGGCTCGTCCAGTTCGAGGACCTCGAATCCGGCGAGAAAATGCGCACCTTTCCGCGGTCCGTGCGGGACGCATATCGCGAGCGAGTGGAGAAATTTCTCGATGAGATTAAAAAAACAGCAGGTAGGAGCAATATGGACTACAGTCTCATTGATACGTCCGAACCGCTGGACAGAGCGCTTTTAGTGTATCTTGCCAAGAGAAGGAAAATGTGGTGAGTCTCGTTAATTGGATATTTCTGTTTGGCGCCTTTGCAGTGGCCGGGCCGATAGTTGCGCATTTGCTTGCAAAGCCGCGGTATAAGCGCATACCCTTTACGATGCTGCGTTTTCTCCGCAGTGGCCAGGCGAAGAGCCATTCGCGCAGGCGACTGCGCGACCTGATAGTGCTGCTGATTCGCTGCGCAATAATTGTGCTTCTGGCGATGATGTTTGCACAGCCGATATTGAAGCGCGGCATTAGGCCGACGACTGGCAGACCGGTGTATTTTCTTGGACTGGACAATTCGATGTCCATGGTCTACTCAGATGGATCGAAGCGTTACCTGGATAGTCTCATCACCTCGGCCTGCGAGTATGTCAGGTCGGCCCCTGAAGATGCGTTGTTTAACCTATGTGCTGTGGCTTCAGGCGCCTGGACGAGGGACATGGGCAAAGCGCAGGCTCTTGCGAAGATCAAATCGCTGGACGTAACGGTCGAGACCGCAAAGATTGGAGACTTTCTTGCGGATTTGAACAGCGCCATCAGAGCGGCGGGCCAGCGCAGCGAAATCTCGGTGTTTTTCGCCAGCGATTTTACTCCGGAAGTATTAGGCGAATTCCTGAACGTTCAGGAGCCTGTAGCTGTAAACAGTCTCGAACACATGGCGATTGTTTCACACGATCCGATCGACAATGTTGCTATAGTGACGGCGCAAACAACAGGACCTGCTGATGATGGATTGGCGATCAACGCCACGCTGAGCAACTATGGGGCGAAGACACAGAATCGATCTCTGGCAGTTAAAATTGATGGAAGGGAAATCTCCCGTGTTAACGTGGAGTTGTCGCCATTCCAGCGGACCGTGTGCAAAGCTCAGATTGGAAGGCGAGAAATAGAGGACAGGTTGTACCTGCCGGTCGAATTGAATCTTTCACCGTCTGATGGGCTTGAGGATGATGACACTTACTGTATAGGCGTGTTTGTACCGCAGCAACGGACAACGAACATCCTTCTTGTCGAGGCCGAAAGGGATGAGCTGTTTCTTCTGGAGACTGCGATAAAGACTTTATCTGATGTTGGTTCCCGTGAGGCGTACAGACTCCAGCGTGTGTTGGCCTCTGACGTGAAGCCCTCGCATCTGACCTGGGCGAATGTGGCCGTCTTTTCCGGTCTGACCGATGAGCTGAGCTCGATGGCGTCGGCGCTGGAAGGCTTTGCCGGCCGAGGTGGTAGGGCAATATTTTTCGTCACAGGTCAGCCAGATGATCGTGCCACTGACCAGCTTACGCGTAATGGCATTCTGCCGGCGGCGCCTGCGGTGCTGATCGATGAGCGAATGTATCTTGAGCCTCTACCTGTCGATCCCCATGCCCGCGATGTGGATGACAGTGCTGCGAAAGCTTTGTCGAACTACAGGATTGACAGGCTGGCGGTGGCTGCTTGTTGGCAATGCGACCAGACTGCCGATAGCAGTTGCCTTTGGCGTTTCCAGAATGGGATGGGATTTATTTATCTGCAGCGAATCGGCAACGGACTTGGCATACTTGTCAATACGAGCGTCGACGGATCGCTTGGTTCTCTGTTCAAGTCCAGCGCTTCGGTCGCTCTCTGTCGCTATCTTCTGGGACAGCAGCATCAGGTGCGCGAGTTCGCCTTTGCCTGTGACGAGCGTATTGTGCTGCCTTTTGTGGATACCGAGTCGCAGACGGTTGGCCGTGGCCGAATTCTTGTCAGCGACTGCTCGGGTAGGAAGCAGCTTGTAGCCAGAGCTGGCTCAGCTCTCGTTGTTGCGGATTCGGGCGGAACCGGCTGGGTTAAAACCTTGGCCAAACCGAGCGTGTACGCAGGCGTGAACCTTCCTGCCGGTGAAACTGATATGAGCAAGCCTGCGAGCGAAGATGTCGAGCGGGCTGTCAGTCGTGTGTTCTCTGTGGTTGGCGAGAGGCAGCTTGCAGATCTTGGCGGTTCGGATGCGAAGAGGCAAACGCCGCTATGGAAGGCTCTCGCGTGGCTTATAGTGGCGATGCTTTTGGTTGAGTCTGCTGTAACCAACAGGTTGAAACGATAGACCGAGTGTGTGCATGGCGCGTAGTATTGACGAAAATCTGAACGCTCTGATAGATCGCGTGGGGAAGGTCAGGCGATGGCTGGTCGCTATGGCCATTCTGAAGGTAGCCGCGTTGTGTGTGCTCTTCGTTGTTGTGTATGTCGTTGGCTATTCGCTGCTGGACCACCACTACAATTTCGGTGTCCTTGGCAGAGTCATGGGCCTTGCTCTACTGGTTGGGGCGGTCGGTATCCTTCTATATGGCTTGGTGCGTCTGTTGCTCGTACATGTCTCTTACAGCGGTGCTGCGAACTACATCGAGGAAAGAAACAGCTTCGACCAGCAGCTCGTCGCGGCCGTCGAGTACTACGAGAATCGAGATGACTATCCTTATTCCAAAACGCTGGCCGAGCAGCTTGTTATGCGCGTCTGTCGAGTTAGTCAGGGATTGAGATTCGACGCGACAATCGATAAATGGCGAGGCTATGTTCTCGCTGGTGTGGCGCTTGTCGGGCTGGCGGTTCTTTGCACGTTCATCGGGTGGAATCTCGCTCATATCAGGCCTTATCTTGCAAGGCTTGCCATGCCTATGGCTAAGATCGAGCCTGTAACTCTGACAAGCCTTGTGCCAATTACGGGGGACATCGTTGCGAGCACTGATTCAGAAGTTGACTTCGCTGCCCTTATCGAAGGTCGGACGCCTGAATCGGGTGAGCTATTGCTCGAACAAGTCGAGCCTGCCATTGAAGATACCAACGAATCGCCGGCGTCTGAGGAGATAGTTGTTGAGCCCAATATCGGAGTGGATGAAAAGCCTCGACTGGAAGCAACGAAATATTTCCTGGAGACAGGACGATATCAATATAAATTCAAGGCAGGCGCTGCAGCCACCGAATGGCAATCATTAAAGATATGCGATCCGCCTGAGATCGAGAGCATTAGTGCCGAGATCACTTTGCCGGGCAATGCAAATCCAAATGGAGCGATCGAGCCATACATTAAAGATGTAAACGACAACGTGATCGAAGTGGTGGCAAACAGCGAGGTCAGGCTTCGGATCGAAGCGAGCTGCCCTGTTAGTGAGATCGGATTGACTGGTCTGGATGGTGAGTATCTAACCGGCCAGCGCGATAGTGAGGACAGCTTCACATTCGAATTCGAAGCCGACCGGACCGGCGCCTTGGGGCTAAAGCTTATCAGCGAAGATGGTTTGCCCAACAAAGAGCCCACCGATATTCAGGTCGTGCTCAGGACGGATGAGCCACCTGAGTTCGAGCTTCTCTCACCCGATGGCGATTATCTTGCTACAAACGTTTCGAGCGTTCCGATTGTCTTCGAAGTGAAGGATGATTTCGGCCTGGCTTCCGCGGAATTGTGCCTGGAAATACCTTCGCGTGATCCGATGGTTGTAAAAACAGATGTCACTCAGGGCATCATGAACTGCACGTGTAAGTTCGATCTCGAGCTGGAAGATTACAATCTCAACGTTGGTGACAGTATTCTATTCTATGCACGAGCGACCGATGTAGATACAGGCATAGTAGTGAGGGATCGCAATTCGAGCAGCGAGATATACTTTATCGAGATCAGGCCCTATCGCCAGTTTCTGCATCCGAAGGCAGACGGAGGTTCCGGGCAGGGGGCGGGAGGGGTCGCTGAGGATTTGCTGACAATTCTCGAATATACGCGTGCGGCGATTAAAAAAACGTGGGCCATCGCATCCAAGGCGAGTCCAACTTCGGATGAATTATCGAAGCTCGATTCGATCGGTGACGACCTCGAATATTGTGCTATGCAGTTGACCGATATACGCGACGATCCCGACCTCAACTTCACGGATCAGCAGAAGGGGATTCTAAGTTCGGTATTGGGATACTTCGAACAGGCCCAGGCAAGCCTTCGTGCTCATAGGGCTGCGTCTGCGTTGGAGGCGGAAAAAGACGCCTATACGATTCTTCGTAAATTCGTTGACGAGATGAATATCGAATGGAGCCCACCGCCAAAAGGCGGTGGTGAGCAACCTAAAACGCCCGACAAAGTGAAACTGCAGGAGGCCTCAGCGTTCAGGGGATACGAGAAAGAGCGGATCGAAGAGGAACTCAAAAAAATCGAGCAGAAGATCGACAAGCTCCAGAACGATCAGAAGAATGTTAAGATGGATTTTGAGAAGTTTCTAAAAGAGCAGGCTAAAGTTAGGGCTTCAGAGCAGGCGGACCAGGCAAGTGCCTCGTCAAAAAGTGGCGAATCAGAATCCAGCGATGGCAAGAGTGCTCAGGGACAGCAGGCAAAAAGTAACGCCAGCAAGAGCGGCCAACAGGGTTCACCATCAAGCAGTGGCAGCAGTAATAGCGATCAGAGTAGCGATTCGCAATCATCGAGTGGTCAGGGCAAGGGCCAGTCGCAGGGAAAAAGCAGCGAACAGTCCAGCGAAGGCCAGAAATCCAGCAGTTCCGGCGGCCAGGGCGAGGGCCAGTCTCAGAGCAAAAGTGGCAGTCCATCCCAGCAGGGTGGTTCAGGCAAGCAGCCCGGCGAAGGTCAGTCACAGGGTAAAGAAGGACAAGGTGAATCTGCATCGGAGGGCAAGGGTGGCAGTCCGTCCCAGCAAGGTGGTTCAGGCAAGCAGCCCGGCGAAGGTCAGTCACAGGGTAAAGAAGGACAAGGTGAATCTGCATCGGAGGGCAAGGGTGGCAGTCCGTCCCAGCAAGGTGGATCTGGCAAGCAGTCAGGCGAAGGCCAGTCGCAGAGCCAGGAAGGACAAAGTGAATCAGCTTCGGAGGGCAAGGCTGGTAGTTCATCCCGGCAGGGCGGATCAAGCAAGCAGTCCAGTGAGGACCAGAATTCCGGCAGTCCCGATGGCCAGGGCAAGAGTCAGTCCGAGGGCAAGGAAGGACAGAGTGAATCAGGATCAGAGGGCGAAGGCAGTAGTCCTTCGCAGCAATCTGGTGCGAGCGGCAAGTCGCAGGCGGATCAGAACTCGCCCAATGCCGATAGCCAGGGGAAGTCCGATAGGCAGTCCCAGGATCAAAAGCAAGGTGACAGTCGGGCCGATTCTGCGGCTGCCGAGGCGAGGATGCGCATGTTCCAGGCCAAAGAGAGGCAACTGCAACAAGAGGCGGAGAAGTTGAGACAGGAATTGCAACAGATACCAAAGATGCCCACGCAGCGCGCGTCGGATGCATCGAAACAGACACAGGACCATATCCAAAAAGCAATCTCGAAAATGGAGCAGTTCCAGGAGAGGCTGGACGAATCCCGCTACGAACCAACCAATGACAACAGTAAGGCCACTGAGGCGGTGGAACTATTGGATTCAGCCGAAGAGCAACTGGCCCAGGCCAAAGACGCGCTGGGTCAGGGTACTGCAAAAAGCCCTGAACAGCAGCTTGCAGAGCAGGCACAGAAGATGGCCGAGCAATTGGCGGAGGATGCGGATTCTCTGGATAAGTCACTATCGCCTGTCGAGCAGCGTGAGATGCAAGCCCGCCTGGAGGCTGCGAAAGAGCTGCTAAAGAAAATGGCCCCTGCGCAGTGGGCAAAGATGCAGAAAGGCGGTGGATCGGGCGAAGGGGGCACGGTTTACACTATGGATTCATACGCATCCAAGGCCGCGACGGCCAGAGCAATCTCAAGGCAGTTCTGGTCCATAGCACTGGAAGCGAAGAAGGGCAAACAGAAGACGGTTGGTGATGAGCCTTCGGATATCAAGTTTCGCGAGGCGGAAATAGAGTTCTTCAAAAACGCGGCAAAGTACGATCGGGGGCGTTCGAAAAGATGATTTTTGCCGACTATCCGGGACATTTCGTTGCAGTTGTTCTCCTGTCGTCGTTCGCCGGCATTGTGATTCTGGCGTTTCGTTCGCAAGAGCTGTGCAAGCCCAAGCACAAGCTGCTGCGTCATGCTCTAACTGCTATGCGGTTCATAATTATTTTGCTTTTGCTTTTAATAATATGGAATCCATCAGGCTACAAAAAACAGGATGTCTTTGTGGGCAATACAGTGCTTGCGGCGTTCGACACGAGTCAGAGCATGTCTATCAAAGATGACGATCAGACCGCAAGGCTCGATAGGGCCATCGAAGTATTCGATAGTGTCTTTGGCCCGGGCGGTGCTGATTCACCTCGCCATAAGGTGTTTGGATTCGACGAGCGCACGTATCACAGCGGTTCGCATAACCTGCTGAGGCGCTGGGGATCTCAGACTGACATGCAGGGCGTCTTCGACTTGTTGGGTAAGTATAGCGCTGCTGAGACGCCCGCTGCTTCCGAGATGGGCGATGAGGATACGGGAGATGTTTCGAACGTTCGAAAGAGCAGACTCGCTGGAGCGGTCATATTCACCGACGGTCAGGTGCAGAACAAGAGTGTGGAAGCTTATGCACCGTTTGTAAGTGACAAGCTGCCAATTCTAATAGTTGGAGTCGGTGCCAGAGAACGTCGGCCTGACGTGGCGATAGAGTCCATCGATGCTCCATCCCGCGTTGCGGTTGACTCCGCGTTTACGGTCGAGGTTGTTGCCAATGCCGGTGAAACCACCGGCCTGCCCATAACAGTAGAGCTGCTCAAAGATGGCCTTGTAATTGACTCGAACGAGATTTCTCCCGAGAGACTGGCCAGCGAGAGACGTGGCCGCCTGGCGGATGATTTGCACAGGGGAGACATCAAGCTTGAGTTTACGGTGGTGGGCGACCGTCTTGGGCGCCACTGCTACTGTGCTCGTATTCGCGGCGTTGAGAACGAAACCAACACTGAAAACAACTCTCGTAACATTATGGTCGATGTAGCTGATGTTGAAATCATGAAGGTTCTGTTCTATTCCCGATCAGCCAACTTCAATATCGGCAAAATCAGACAGGCTCTGGCCAGGGACCCGAGAGTCCAGATGGATCTGGCTCTGGATATTATCCGAAGTCCCGTTTTGTCAGCGAAGGCTTCCAAAGCCCTCGCCTATACCAAACTGCCTGCCGACCGTGATGGTTTCAGTAAGTACGACGTGATAATCCTTGGCCCGTGCGAGCTGAGCGGTTGGACGAATGCCCAGGTAGAAGGGCTGCGAAGTTTTGTCGTGGACCGTGGCGGGGGACTTATCGTGCTTCCAGGCAGAGGCGATTGGGGCCCTGCGCTGTGGACCGACAGTCAGGTTAAGGATCTGCTGCCCGCGATTCTCGACCCTTACAACGAGCGGATATGGCCCCCACGTAACGGTCAGATAGAGCCCTCGCCGGAAGGAATCGACAGCCATGTTCTCAGCGAATCCGACTTGCAAATGCTGCAAACGCCAACCTCAGCATACTATCGAGTGCTTGAGACCAAACCGGCGGCGACAGTACTGGCGCAGGTTGAGCAGACACCGGCGATTGTTATTCATAACGTAGGTCGCGGAAGAGTATGCCTTCTCAATATCTCAAAGCTGTTTCTGTGGTACGGTGAGGATACCGAAGGCGGATTGTTGAGCAGGATATTCTCATCCCTGGTTTCTCAGTTGGGCGGTGCGGCTGGCGCAGGATCGAATCTGGAGTTATTCGCCGAACGTGTCAGCGAGCGAAGCAACGCAGTGAAGTTCAGCGCATACGTTTGTGACAAGTCTTTTACGCCCATGGACCAGGCGAATGTGCTGCTGACCGTCAACGATCGTGTCTTGCCGATGTACCCAACCGCTCGTGGCTACTATGTCGCCGAAGTGGACGACGTCAATTCCCATTCGGTGGTTGCAACGGTTCAGGCGGAGGAAAGTGGAGTATTTGTTGGCGAGAGGACAGTGGCGGTAAACCTGCCGACCGTGCGAAACGAAATGTTCGATACGCAATTAGATGAGAAATTCCTTCGAGAATTAGCTGGCAAACTCGGGGGCAGGTATGTGCATATCGATGATATCAGGAAGGATGTGGTGAATATGTTCGAAACGCGCACTCTTGCGGGTGTCTCCGAGCAGGTGACAAGCTTATGGCCCACATGGCCTCTGCTGCTGGCGTTGTGCATTATGTTAAGCCTTGCGTGGTTTATCAGACGCGCGCAAGGTCTTGTTTGAAAGCTGTGGTATAGATATGAACAGTACTTTGGTTGTAATAATATCGGTAGTCGTGGCTGTTTCGAGTTGTATTGCGGCTGACGCAAATGATGGCACGCAGTCAAGTCAAGGCAGGACCTTTGCTCTTGTCGTCGGCGGCGTTATCAGGGATGCAGAAGAAAACCTTAAAAAAAGAGCATCTATTAGTGTACTCGAAGGCTTTTTCTCAGGTCCCGTCAAGATTGAACAGCAGAATATCCAGGTCCTTACTGATACGGGATCAGGCCGCATCAGCGACGAGGGCAGATCGACTGCGGATAATATAAAAATAGCGATAGAGGCTCTTGCCGGAGCGATCAAGCCTGAAGACAGATTCGTATTTTACTATATAGGGCAGGCGAACGTAGTCGGACAGCACCTGCGTCTGAATCTCTCTGGCGAGGATATAACACAAGACACTCTGTCGAAGTGGCTCAAACCGGTGCGGGCGTCGTCTATTTTGATCGTGCTGGATTGCCCCGGCGCGGGTCTTGCCGCCAAGGCTCTCGCGGGCAAAGGGCGGGTGATTGTTTGCGCCTGTGAGTCCGAGCAGCACTACAGCACGCAACTCAGTGACTTCTTCATTCCCGCTCTACAGGACCTCAGGGCCGACAGCAATAGCGATAGCCGGGTATCTATGCTGGAGGCTTTTACGTGGGCTTCAAGACAAGTGGATGACTGGTACCGCCAGAAGAAACTGCTTACGACTGAAACACCTGTGCTCGAAGATGACGGGGACGGTGTTCCGAGCAAACGCCCATGGCGATACGAGACATCAGGGACAGATGGCGGGATTGCTTCAGGATTCTTTTTGATACCGAAGGAATGGTGACTATCATGGTTTTTCAGCAGGGCGACAACACATTAAGTCGGAGGCAATTTCTTAAGGCGGCTGCCGGCGGCGCACTGGGACTTACAGTCCCAACACTTGCCCAGCGTACTCGGCGTGACGATTCATACCAGATAGACGATCTGGATCTGTACGACTTTATTATGCCGCGCGTAAGGTTTACCGCACAAAAACGCTCGGGCCAGGGCCAGGGCCCCGACGTTTGGAATGTTAGGCCGGGCGGCGATGCAAACCTTTTGAGGCGCCTCAGCACAGTAATTCGATGCAAGACCAAGCCAATAATCGGGGCGAACAACTGGCAGCCCCAGTGGGCCAGAGATGGCCAGCTCAATGCTGTTGTCACTTTCGACAGGCTGGAGTATGTGAAGAAATATCCGTTCCTATTCATGACCGGCGAGAACTACTTCGAGTTTACCGAAAACCAGAAGCAGAATCTCAAAGATTATATCATGCGAGGCGGCTTCATGCTGATGGATGATTGTGTTGTCGGCTCAGGAGGTGACTTCTTCTATCAGAGCGCGTTCCGGATGCTGGAACAAATATTTGGCAGGGGCTCCGTGCGTCGTTTATCCAATGACCATGAGGTATTCCATAACGTTTACGATCTGGGCGATACTGCCTTGCCTTCAATGGAGTACGTAATGCGGAGGCGCAGAAGCGGCCTGCCTTACATGCACGGCCAGAATCACGGCGCCAGAGGTATTTTCATCGGAGACAGGCTCGCAGTGTTCCTCAGCTCCACCGACCTGCACTGTGGGTGGTGTGACAGCCAGGGCATCGAGTGGGGTCTTCCGAACTACGAAAAAGCAATCCAGATGGGGATCAACGTCATAATGTACGCTATTACTCATTGAGCTATTCTGTTTCCATGAATGCTGTCACTGAGTATTGTATTCGGTTGGGAAATCCTTTAGAATCCGCTGTTTTAGAGATTATGTGGTAACCTGATCGAACTTGTGTAGGAGGCTCCTATGGGTGTTGTGGCTGGGCTGAACATACAAGAAATATTTGATGAAGCATAATAAAGTACTGTCCATAGCTTTGCTTGCAACATGCGCACTGACTAATCCGGTATCGACACTGGCCTAGGGCTCCGTGCGTTCGCTGAAGGCGAGACGAACTGATACGGTGCCGATTATCGATGGCAAGCTCGATGATTCCTGCTGGGATGATGCCGAGCCAGGCAATGAATTCATCGAATACAAGACCGAACAGCAGGCTGTCGAACAGACCATTGTGAGAGTGCTGTATGATGATGAGAATATCTATGTAGCATTCGAGTGTATCGAGCCTGAACCGGAGCGAATCATAGCTATCGAGCGCAAGTACGATCAGCCCCTCCAGGACGAGGATCGCGTGGAGGTGCGCTTCGATACTTTCCACGATAAGCGGTGTGCATATATATTTGCTGTGAACACGCTCGGGACTCGATATGACGCCAGGATCGGACTGTTCGGCTTCGACGATTCGTGGGGCTGCGAATGGTTCGCTGCCTCAACGGTGGAGCAGAATAGATGGCTGGCGGAAATCGCCATTCCTATCGGTAATATGCTCTTCGACCACAAGACTCCGCAATTTGGGGCGTGAACTTCCGCCGGATTGAGAAGGGCGTGCAGGAGAGCAGCTATTGGCATTTTCCCAATAGTCAGGCCAGCAGTCCCAAGCACTACGGCGTTCTTACCGGTCTCGATCTCGCAAGCGTGAAGGTCAGCCAGAAGCCAGCTTACGAGACCTACGTTAGTGGATCATCCGATTTGCGGGAGAGCCACAATGAGCTGTCAACCGGTTTGGATGTGTCAATGCGATTGAGTTCTAAAATGATCAGTGCGTTCACAATCAATCCCGATTTCGGGCAGGTTGAGGCTGATCCTGATCCTGATACTATAGAGTTGCGAGACACCGAGCGGTTCCTAAGGGAGAAAAGAACGTTCTTCCGAGAGGGCAGCGAGTTATTTGATACTCCGCTGAACATCTACTACAGCCGACGTTTCACGGATATCGACGCCGGAGCGAAGATCACAGGCCAAGGCAAACAATGGGCTATGGGATTGGTGGATGTGCAAGGCGAGATTATGCGTGACGATATCGCTCGTAAAGGCAATTACAATGTGGGCGAGAGTTCTCATGTGGGCGGCATGTGGGCCGACTCCAGGCGGGATGACGGAAGCAACACCACTGGGGGATTTGATTCACGGATATATCTCGATGAGACGACCTCGTTCACCACACAGTTTCTCGGCCTGAGGGATTCGAACGGTATTGAGACCGATGGAGCGATGGACAATGATGCATACGGATTCTATACGTCGCTTAATGGTGGGACGTAGCCTTTCTGGTGGACTGTTCGCTATCGTGATATCTCGCGCGGTTTCAAACCCGACCTGGGATACATTCATCGAAGGGACATTCGAGGTCTGGGGACATTTGTCAACTACAAAAAGAATCTGGGTGATGGTCCGGTCAAATGGCTCCATACCAATATGAGTATCGACTATTATGAAGACAGCAACAATCAAACGAGTCTTCGCGATTTCCATGAGCGGGCGGGCGTATGCTTTCGGAATGAAATCGAGCTCTGGTACATGCGAGGCGATGAGTATCACGCTCCATATATGAATCGATCCGATCAGTTCAAGATCGAGTACAATGAAGAAAGGGACATGTGGGATTCGTTCAGTGTGGGATACGAAAAAGGAGTGTATGAAGATTAGCCATACAGAGAGTATTTTCTGGATAAACCCATGAGGATTACGGATCGCATGGTGACAACAAACGGAGGAAACTATCGTGTCAAGGATGCCGCAGACGATGGGAATGAAGATATCTGGCTGTGGAGGTGGGTGACACAGTACAATTTCGTGTGGAATGGAAGAATCAAGATGACCGCCGAACAGACCTCGGAGGATCGGCACAATTTAACGATGCTGTTCTCCTGGCCGATGAAAACGAATACCGATTTATACATCCTGTTCAACGACTATACTACAGACGGGGAGAAAGTGACAGCAGCTTTTGTCAAGTTAGTGTATCGGTTCTGAAGCAGCCATTGACGTTTAAGGTTTTGAACGATCAAACATTTAGTGAGGTTCTGTCTGTGCGTAGAACCAAAGCAACTTCATGGGTGGAAGTTACGACAGGACCCGAGCGTTATATCGTGGGTTAAACCGAAATACACGCCGTTAAGGCAGTCTCATGTCGGTGAGCTTGCTCGGCTTGTCGAGAAGAAGAGCCCTGTCTATATCGCTCCAGAACTCCTGGTTGTTGATCCGCATAACCCGATGATGTCTTCGACGGGCCTCAGCGGCTGTCTCGCCCGGCTGATTGGCCGAACAACCAAAACCTACAAGGACCATAAACAACGCAACGACAAACAGAGTGCATCGAACGGATACTTTATTCATCACTTTTCCTCTTACGAGATACGGCGATTATTCGTTATGCAAGGCATTAGCTGCCGTCCGGCAGGCTGCAAACAAGCACCCCTACCAACAGCCATATTGTAACAGACGCAGTTGAGCATGTCAAAGCAAAAATACCCTAAATA
>CAZYMD010000088.1:0-19764 GCA_964649005.1 uncultured Pirellulales bacterium | reverse complement strand
TCTTCCAGCTTCGTCCTGATATGGTATTCCAGCAGCCTCAAGGTCTGGCTTGAGCACAAGCACCGCTTTATCTGGAATTTTGAAAGCCTGTGCGCCGGGTAGCTTGCTTGATAATAGCTCTTTGAGTTCTGCTGCTGTGTCCGGCTTCAAGGGCAATGTGGCTTGCCGTCTGTTTTTGGCGTGTTCGGCCCGGACGGTGACTGTGTATTGCTCGAAATCGAAATCCGATACTTTCAGAGTGCGTATTTCGTTTGCTCTCAGGCCGCTTTCACAGGCTAATCGGTCAATCATGGCTCTTTGATGCCCGGAGAGACCGAAACGTGGCTCAGCGGCTTGCGTGGCTTCCAGAAAACGGCGAATTTCGTCCGGTTCAAGCGGACGGCGTTGTCGGCGTAGGTCATTCTTGGTAACGCTTACACATTGCAGGTGTTCGATAGGCGAACTTGTGGCCCGTCCATCCTGAACCGTCCATCGGGCAAAATGCTTAAAAGCCTTCAAGTAATAGTTTGACGTTTTCTTGCTCAGACCGCCATCTTGAAGTCCTGCAATGAACCGCTGGACTTTGGAAGCTGAAACCTCAGTCCAGTTATGGAACTTACAGCCGTTGACGATACGCTCAACACGAGAGGTTGTCATCTGAGCCTGTTTGTCAGTCACGCCCTTATCTGCCTGGCAATATCAATCCGCGCTTGCGTCACGTCTTTCCAATGGGCCTTGACGCCGTTGGCATGAATCTGATCGTAACAGAGCCCATCCATGTAGCCGGGAGCGACATAATCATTTCGCTTGCCTGTGGCGGCTATGCCATAGCGTACAATCATCCATTCGCCCACCGGGATGTCCCAGGTGAGGATCTCATCAGAAAACAGGTCCGTCAGATCCACGATGCTGTCCTGATCGATCACCGCATCATCGTCACTGTTCGACAATATTTTGCGAATATCGGGCAACCCACTCTGTGTGTTGAATGACTTATTGCTCCAATTGACAAGGGTGCTCTTGCTTTTGTTAACCTCGGCATCTGCACGCTTAAACGCCTGAACAGCGATATCCTGGTAATAGATACTGGACTCAGACTTCGGCAATTCCTGCTGCAGCCTCTTCGGCCCGGTGACATGGATTTCAGAGGCAACGATCTTCTTCATGCCATTGTCGGGCTGTATGTTTGGATTACCCTGATCACCCCACCCGCTCTGGATATTGAAACTCAACTCCAGGCCCAGTCGGTCGGCCTCCTTTACCGCATGGACAAAGTTTTCCTTCCATTCTTTGCTCATAAACACAGGCCCAACCTGGCCTTCAGGCCCCCAGTTATCACCGAGTAATGCGCCGCCGTAGCCCTTGGCCCTCATGGCCTCGATATCCTGGGTAATGGATTCCTTTGTGGCAAGGCCGTATTGCCAAAACCAAAAACACCACAGTTTGCTTTCCTCCGGGGGATTGGCAAAACCGGATTTCAATTCATTATAATCTACCTTTGTATCCGTTGTCAGTGGGTAATCGACGGCCCCGGTTTCAACGGTGGGGAAGCCGGCCACAAAAATGCTGGTTGCCAAAATAAATCTTAGCTGAAAGTTCCCATATACCGTCATAAATGGTTTCCTTTCATAGTATAGCCATCATGACAAGTTTGAGACCCAAATGCCCAAATGGGTCAGTTTGAACCGATCCCTTTAGCTCTCTTTAGCTCTGCAATGGATCTCACTCCGGGGCACACCAAACCCTGGCTTGCCAGAGCACGTCGCATCTCCAGTTTTTATTGGATTGCTTTTTCGGCAAAACAAGTATAGCTGTCCAGGGGTTTCTTTTTCATGTATTTTTCAAATTCCTATCTTGGACAGGAGTGATTCGGGGCTTATAATCAATTCATGGTTGTTTAAGACACTCTAATAAAACCCTGCTGGCTTCGGCTGGCTGCAGCTCTGGACAAAGTTGCCTTCATTGTACTTTGTGGAGCAGGCATGGGGCCATAAAAAAGAAAAGGATAAAGATCATGCAAAACATATTTTTAAGGATGCTGATGGGCCTTGCCGGTTTGACCGCTGCTTTCGGTGTGGAACCGCCTCAACCGGTGCTGCCTGTACCTTCGCCTCAGCAACTCGCGTGGCAGCGCATGGAAATGACCCTATTTCTACATTTCGGCGTCAATACATTTACCGATCGCGAATGGGGAGACGGCACAGAGGATCCAAAAATATTCAACCCGGCTGACCTGGATGCAAACCAGTGGGTGCGTGAAGCCAAGGCCGCCGGTTTTAAACTGATGATCCTTACTGCGAAGCATCACGACGGCTTTTGCCTCTGGCCCAGCGCTTATACAGAGCACTCCGTGAAAAACAGCGCATGGAAAAACGGCCAGGGTGATGTCGTCCGGGAATTCATAGACGCATGCCGCGCCCAAGGTATGAAGACAGGCATCTATCTTTCGCCCTGGGACCGGAACAACCCCGCTTACGGGGATTCTCCCAGATACAACCAATATTTCACCAATCAATTGTCGGAGATTTCAACCAAGTACGGACCGGTCGACGAGTTCTGGTTCGACGGCGCGTGCGCAGAAGGCCCGAACGGAAAAAAGCAGGTCTATGACTGGAAGGCCTACTATGATACCCTGTACAGCCACTATGATAAAACGGTGATCGCGATCTGCGGACCGGACATCCGCTGGGTCGGGAACGAATCGGGCGTGGCACGTCCTGGTGAATCCAGCGTCCAGAACACGAGCGAAGAACGGCATTTCGGAGCATTCGGCCAGATCTGGTATCCAGCCGAATGTGACGTGTCCATCCGCCCTGGCTGGTTTTATCATGCCTCACAGGACCAGAGCGTCAAGTCCGTGGATCATTTATTGGATATCTACTTCAAGTCGGTGGGTCGCAACAGCGTGCTGTTGGTGAATGTGCCGCCGGACAAGCGTGGATTGTTCGCCCATGCCGATGTCCAGGGTCTCCGCGAATTTCACACTGCACTGGATGATATATTCAAGGCCAATTTTGCCTTGGGTAAGGCCACATGCGCCAGCGAGGTTCGCGGCGGAGATCATCAATTTGATCCCACGCGGGTCGTTGATGGCAACCTGGATACCTACTGGTCGACGAATGACGACGTGCGCACGTGCTGGCTGGAAATCGACCTGGGAAAACCTCGCAAAATCAATGTGATCAGCGTGCAGGAACAGATCACCTTGGGCGAGCGTGTGCAGCGCTACCACATGGAGGCTCGTGTCAACGAGATCTGGCAGACCGTGGCTCAGGGAACGGTGATCGGGCACAAGAACCTGCTGCAATTCCCCGAGGTCCAAGCAGATCGGATCAAACTGGTGGTTGACCAGGCCAGGGCCTGTCCTGCCATCGCTGAAGTCGGCGCGTTTTACAACCCTCGATCCAAGTCTGTGGACTCCGGTTCGGTGCTTGCGCACCAGCCGGCCAAGGCCTCAAACGTGCATCCGGCCGGAACCATGTACGGCGGGGATAAGGCCGTTGACGACGATACGGCCACGCGATGGGCCACATCCGATCAAATCCGAGATTGCTGGCTGGAAGTCGATCTGCGACAAGAAGTCACCGTGGGGTCCCTGCGTATTGCCGAATTGCAGTCAAGAATCACCAAGTACCAACTGGAATATAAAAGTGAACAGGACCCCACATGGCGTGTCGCCCATGTGGGCGGCCAGGCCGGCACAAACCACCAGGCAGCCTTCAAACCGGTCAACGCCCGTCACATCCGACTCCACATCCTCGAGGCCACGTTCGCGCCCACGATCTGGGAGTTTCAGGTTTTTCCTGCAAAACAGTGATATCAAAGGATAAAATATGAGGTCATTCTTTTTTTTGAGTTCTGTATTATTAATGGTTTTGGGGGTTAATAAAGACCATTGTTTTGCTCTGGATTGTAATAGTATACGGATTGCATACCTTAACACAAACGACAATAGAAACGCTAGTGGTATACCAGATATCCCGAAACCATTCTTGACAAGAGCAAAAGCGAACGGGTACACGCATATTCTGGTGGAATTCTATCTTGATAATGCGTATAACAATCCAAATACCTGGGATGACGGAATTTATTGTAGTGGCCTTTCAAAAAATCATGCACGACGTTATCACAATGGTAGATTATACGGCATCATTCAAAACAGTTTTGAAAAAGTAGTCGAAGAAGGCATGGTTATGATACCTCTTTTTAATGTAGGCGCTCTTTCATTGAGCTGGAGTTCAGTTAACAATCCCAATATTGAATATTACGCAAATACTGGTAGTCATGCTTCTATGGCTACAATTGTGCCAGGGCAAACAAAGGGATTACGCAAAACCTTTAAAGAAATTTTGAAGGTCATTTCAGCGGCTTATACTGATACGAGAAATAATCACCCCTCATTATCATTACCTGTTGAAATCCCCTATATACAACTTGGTTATAGTGAAGCATACCGTTGGGATGCAAACACCAACTATTGGGGGGGATTGTCCTATGGTACCTCACCAAACGAGATTGCATGGATGAATACCAATCATGCGGAGATTGAGGATTTGGTGGTAGCCTCAATACAAGAACGTTTTGAAGATATGTCCAATATCGGTGATCCTGCATTTGCAAATACAAAACTTATGATCTATACAGATCTTTACGATCCAGAATTTGGAGTGCCATGGACTGGGGAGTTACCGATACCAGATGTTGTCACCAAGGCAAAGAATGCGGGCTTAAACCACGATTTAATCTTTGTTCAATGGCAGTATGAAGCCAAAGCGCAAGATGGGTCTGAGTATGATGTTCAAAAGGCACTGAGCTATTTTATGTCAAACGGGTTTGATGTCATACCTATGAGTATTATCACTAATGGTAATGATATGATTCAAGCAGCTAAAAGTATACCTCATCTCGTTAATACGGTTAAAGTTTCAAAGATGTTAAATACCGCAGGGTTACCTGGAAAAATAATCGGATTCGCCTCCGCTCATTGGGATGGGCCAGATTTCCCTGGTTCAGTGGGTTACGATAATGATATCTGTTGGAATGCGATGGAATATCTGGCATACGGAAACCAGATAACAAGACCGAAAACAAAATTCAGTAGAATACCTCAAGCCACAATAAATGGCATGATTACACAACCATTACTGATTAGTCAAACTGAGGTGACACAAGGTGATTATTACGCAATTACTGGTAAATTTCCATTTAATAACTATGCAACAGGCAATCTGAATATGCCTGCAGAAAACCTAACTTTTTATGATGCAATTTTATATTGCAATTCACGGTCGAATATAGAGGGTCTGAAACCTGTCTACTCATACGATACGCCACTTACAACTGATTTTAGTGATGATAATTGTACAATTCTGAGAAACCTCACTGCTGATACATCTAAAAATGGATATCGTCTGCCTTCGCCAGAAGAATGGGAACGTGCTTATATGGCAGGTACAACAACTTCTTACTATTGGGGTAGTTCCATTTATACACCTGACAACTGCTGGGGTAGTGATAATTCTGGTGGTACTACACACCCGGTAGGACAAAAAAAGGCCAATGCTTTTGGCCTCCATGATATGGCTGGTAATGTTGAAGAAATGACTTGTACTTATGATAGCACATTGTTGGAAGGCTTTGCGGGTGGTTGTTTTGTGAACAGCATGACTACTCGAATCGAACATAATAGTAATATTTTAGTTGAAAACATGGGTCCTGTTCGTTGGCTGGGATTTAGAGTTGTAAGAAACGCAAGGACACCCACCACGGCACATATCTCTATGTAGAACGTCACGCTTCTTCGGATCGGATTTCTCACTGCTCCACTTTATCCAGGATGTCTAAAATTTGGCCTCGCACCTGTATGAACCGGGACGGGTCATCGACAAACAGGTGATTATTCGTGACCAATCCGTCTCCCCCGTTTAGCAATACATCAGCTTTCTTCTGGTCTGCTCCGGACAGTTTACCGAAGCATTCTTTTAGCTGACAGAGCAATTCATGCTCTTCGATACCATCTCGCAGTGCTTCAAAACGAAGCGAGTTTATCGGTTGGCCGTTGTCACCGGGATAGACCAGATACCCATCGCCATTGAGGCTCTTCCGTCCGTATTGCCACTCTGTGACTAACACGCCATTGGCACATTTCATCCAAGAACCATCCTGCGGGGCTTTCTGGCCAACAGGTTTCCAGTCGCCATCCCAGCTATTCATGGCCCAGTATTCAAAGCCTGAGATATTATTCTGAAATGCCATCCAGCCCATGACACGAGCGTCCGTGAGAGGATATTCTATAAACAAATTGGGGTGCTCAGAGGGCCAGATACAGACGGCCCACCATATCTCCTTTCCCTCTTCCAAACGGGCTCTGCCCTGCTGCTGTCCGTGCTGCTGAATATAGACATCAAATGTGTCAGCGTGATTTTGCAGCGCATTGAGGGCACCGACTTTGTTGACACAAGAAAATACCTTGATATCCGGTTGCACTGATTTGACCATTGCATATATCTCTTTCACCTGCGTCCAGCGCGTATCCCATGGTTCATCAATGTTGTTGTAGTATGCCATCTCAAACCAGCCTTTGGATTTGAGGAAGGCGCTGTATTCAACCACCATCTTCTTCATCTTGTTTTTCCAAGCATCACTGTAGTTTTCGGGAAATCCCCATTTGCCACTCTTTGGTGTCTGGGCAACAACAAAGGAATTCAGCCCTCGATCAATCGCGTATTGCAGCTCTTGCTCCACGCCTGAAAAATCAAACGAATTACCTTTGATTGGAAATGCGTGGTTGGTCCAACTCATTCCAGTATACAACGTACCGATCCCCAATCGTTGCTCAAGGGCAAGGTCAAGGTATGGTTTGTCTTTTTTGCCTGCGACCATCATGGTTTTCAGGTGCAACCGGATTGGCATGGAGGCGTTGTGGACCTTAATTTCCAGGGGAAATTTCGCCGTGCCGGCTTTTGAACGGATATTTATTGTTCCTCGGTAGATGCCTGGTTGCGTATCTTTCGGGCAATATACCCTGACATAGACTGGTTGGGCCGTGCCCTGTTTGACGGTGAAGGATCTGTTGGGCAGCAAAGCATCCGGCCAATACCGAGTGTCATGCCCATTGTACCAGAAAATCTTATCTCCCTTGAAGCGTTGACCATAACCTACGGGCAGAATCGAAACATGCTTTGTTTCAAACATGCCCGGTCCCTTGAGTTCCGACAGAGAGACTCTCACGTCATGCAGGTCATTATCATAGGCCAGCAACACAAGTTGTGCTCCCTCAAACTCATGACGAAGCATCTCTATCTTCATGGTGGTAGTAAAGGAGGAACGCAAAGGCGTGTCGCGAAACACTTTTGTCAATGCGTTGGTGGCAAGCATTCCCCAAGAAGTCGATCCTGACGCGGCACAGGCAAAATACTTTACCAGCAAATCGAGCTGCTTGACCGTATTCTCACCAGTCCCAGCACTTACCCAAGCCCCAATATTCCCAGGTTTGGCACCTTGCCAATTGCCGGAAGCAGCCACAATATCCTGAACCCGTTTCTCGGCCCATGCGGCTTCAGCCTTGCCATTAGGCTCAATAGTGACTATTTCCAGATCATCAATCGAAACCTTTCCAATGCCATAGATATAAAACCAGATCTGAAGCGGCTTCATGTCTCCCTGTACGCTCAGGGCCGGATCAATGGTGGTGCGCAGCGTGTATTGTGTCCAGCCATAGGTTCCGCCGGCGATATTAAACTTGTTGAAGTTTTTCGGGGCAGCAAGCCCCTCAAGGTTAGCCAGTATCCCTCCAAGGCATCGATCAGACTTTACCCACACAGTCACCTTGATATCAGCGCCGACCGGGACCATGAAATCGCCCCAAAGCTTCCCACGATTGTGAGTCGACGTGCTGGTGAGTTCCACAGAAGTGCCCCCGACACGTCCTTTTCCCTTTTTAATGGACATGCCACCGTTGTTAGTATCAAACTTCCAAACGGTGCTTAAAACATCTCCTTCAAAGTCTCCGCCTTTGGCAAGATTCTCTCCACTCTTCTCGAATACCATGCCTGCCACCAAGACATTTGCATGGATCAGCAACAAAATTAAGCCGCCCATAGCAAAGATCAACACCTTTCGTGGATTCCCCATCGCATTTTCCTCTTTCTTATAGTTAGTTTCTGTTCTGCCCCTCGTAGGCTCACGAAAACACAGACATCTGCCTGGAGCCAGGTAAGACTCAATACCCAAACGGTCTCCAGCCGAATGGTCTGGGTAAATGAAAAGTTGGTGTAGGAGTTTACGTCTTATCGGTCCTTTCACTAAGGGGCCTATGGCATAGATGGGGACAGCGGGGCTGTCTCCGTCTTCCCCAACAAGGTATTCATTTCATGGGCAACTCTGATTAATTCGGATACGACCTTCTTTGATACCACCTGTGTCATGAAAGTTGCCCTGAATTCTGTCGATGGTCTCAAAGTTTTGTGAATAAAAGACGCCCGGTCCAGTCGCAATGGGGTCATCAGTCAGTGTGATACTAAGTCACCAATTATCCATCATTGTGGAATGCTCTTCAATAATTCGGTAACCAACAGAAACCGGGTAAGTGATATAAACTGCTTGTCGGTCGAGGGAGTTTGCATATCCGACTTCATGATTTCCTTCGCAATGGCCTGTGCATTTTCTCCATTTCCAACAGCTCTCACCCAGTGGACATAGAGATTGGTCGGATCTTGTTTTGTGGCATTCTCAATCAGGCTCTTGGCTTCTTTTTGGCGGCCATATTTGTCCAGAGCAACAACCTGCAAGTACAGCAGGGCATTTTCCTGTTGATGATCCTCAATTCTATAATCTAAAACCTTCCTGTCGTATGTTTTTGCATCGGAGTTCCTACCCAGCTTTTCACAACAGTATGCAATGATAAAATTCTCAAGCCTTTCATCCGGATTGTAGGGTTTACCGGCTCCCAGGTTGAGCGGCCAGCGCGATGCCTTTTCGGCAAGTCTGATGGCATTCTCAAAATCTCTCTGATGTAATCCCTTCAATGCCGCTTTGATCGCGGCTTCGTGATAAATCACTCTTCCACGTATCGCCCCTTCAAATGGTATGATTTGATATGATTCCAGGAAGGAGATACATTCTTCGTATTTTCCGAGTTTGGACAGTGCGCTGGCATATTTTAGTCCCACTTGTGGTCTCTCAGGATGTTTCTTAAGGGTATTCCAGGCAAGCATGGCAGCTTGTTCGTATTTCCCGTCCGCCAGACTTTGTTCGATTAGGGCGAGAGATACACGCCAGTTTTCTTCTTCAAGGGATCGTGCTTTCTCCAGAGCAGCTTTCTTTACGTCAATATTGTCAGCAAACAATTTTGCCTTTGCCAAATAGAACGGGACATAATCCGGGTAATCTCCGCATTTCTCAGACAGTGCCTTGGCCTGTTCAATGAGATCCTTTTTCCAGCAGATCAGCGACGCGTAGTATTTGAGTTTCCAGTCATCCTCTGTTTTCATCAAGTGAGCAAGTACGGCGTAAGTCTCGTCCCTGTATGGGAAGACAAAATCCGGACGCATTTCCAAGCCTGATTTCAGCCAGTCTTGTTGTTTGTCCGAGTCCAGAAACGCAAGCCACAAGAAAATGATGGCCTGCTTGGGAGCAACCTTTAGAATCTCAATACTTTCCTCCGGGAAACCAAAATTGTAATATTTGATCGCCAACTGAAGATATGTTTCAAATGCCAGCTCGTTAGTGACTAACTTGCTCAAAGTGCCTAATTCAGTCTGGCCTCCGAAAGCTCTTTCAGATCTGACAAATGCACTTGTTGCATCCAGTTTATAGATCGTCCCCAGAAATCCGTTTGCCATACCCTGTCCACCTTGCTGCCGGTGAATGATGGCTAACATCTCCAAAGCAACCACATTAGATCGGTTGAAGGCCAGGGCCTTCTGGGCATACTCTTTTGCCTTGTGGAATTTTTTCTCCCGGAGATACAGCCTGGCCAATTCTGTATAGGCCGCGGTTCGGTACAAGGGAGATTGAGCAGCGATGGAGAAACCGCTCTTGGCATTGGCATGCTTATCAAGCTTTTGATTGATCTTCCCATACAGATAGTTGGCCTCTGCATCATATGTATCAATGGCCAGTGACTTGCAGACATAAGCT
Organism: uncultured Pirellulales bacterium; assembly: GCA_964649005.1. Taxonomy (GTDB): domain Bacteria; phylum Planctomycetota; class Phycisphaerae; order Sedimentisphaerales; family Anaerobacaceae; genus CAZGMJ01. The sequence continues at coordinate 9,645 of CAZYMD010000088.1, read as the reverse complement.
AATGCCCGATTCCAATCCATTCGTTTGTAGAAACTCAAGGCCAACCTGTTTAAGGCCGGACTAAAAGCCGGATCCATCTCCAGGCTCTTTTCGTACAGCTCATGAGCTTTCCTGTTGGCATGCCCTCCGAGTATGTACGATTGTTGTTTCTCCAATTCAAAGCCTTTTGTGTACAATCCGACTGCCGAATTCCAGTCGAAGTCCTTGTTGGATTCAAGAGGTCTATCTACGATCACATCTTCTCTTTTCGACGAGTAATCAAGTAACTCATCACCCAGCCTGATCGTAAAATCTTGTGAAGGGTCTAATTCAATCTTGGTTGTAAACAGATCGAGTGGCTTCAAGTCAACCTTCTTCCGCGCTACCGTTTGTTCACCCGATTCAACGACTAAGTTGGAATTGATGTTCTGCAGGGCACTTACTATTACCTCTATATGCCCTTCCTTTCTCTTGACATTCAGGACCGCGTGCTTTGATGCGGCAACCATGCCTCCCGTTCTTTTGAGAGGAAACCATAATTCAGTTGTAATATCGCTATCATACGGGATGAATTCGCTGTGCCTGAAGGGGGTCAGGCTGCTTTTATCCATGGCCTGATTGAATGATTTTCCGGACTGGAATTCGATGTACTGCCCTTTTGAATCGGTCAGTAGCTCCACCCAAATCTCGCCTTCTTCTGCCAGTCCCCAGATCCAGAGTTTCTTGCCAGGCATCTCGTCATAATTGCCCAGGCGTCCAAACCCGAAGAGATCGTCATGCCAGTAGCCCCCGAAGAAGTTCGAGTACGCATTGAGAACATGATACGTTTTGTAGGATCCAAAATCATTGTTCTCATAGAAGGAGATATCCGTGCCCTTCTCAACCGGCCATTCGCTGGCCACTCCATCATGGTCAATCTGGTGACTGCCCGGATAGAGGAATTCCAGGTTTCCCTCTGCTTTAGCCGCCGCATTCATGTAGTGATAATGGGATACCGGAAGCTCGTGGGTATTGAACCAGGATGCTGTGGTCTCAACATACGCTTTGTCCTTGGGCAGCTTGATATCCACATTCCATTTTGTGCAGGTATGCATATCTATAGCGCCAATCACACAGGAAACGCTTCCGTCAGCATTTTCTTTCAATACATAATCCTGGGGAGTTGAGCAGGTCGACACATGGCCCATAATGCCAAAGTTGAATTCAAGGCCGCCCGAGGTCCACGGCCCCCTGTGTGCCACATCTCTGAATTTCACCACATCATTGAAGTAGAGAAACTCACCTCCGGTTGATTTTTCGATGGCGCCCCAGATCTTACCTCCAATATCCGTGTTTATGAAGACCTTGATGTAGTCATTTTCCAGAATCACCATATTCCATTCACGCATGGTGCTTCTATTGGTGAACCCGTCAAATCTGAAATACGGGTAATTCTTTTCCATATCGGGGACAGGATCAGGATCTGAAAACATATACGTTTTCATGATCACTTTCTGCTCGCTTATAGAGGCTTCTTGAGCAAAGGCATTGCAGGAAAGAGAAATGGCAAGTAGCAGGTTAAGCATTAATTTCATTGGTCTCTACCTCTTGAACTGATAAGAATTTTAATTTCCACGGTTAGGAAAAATTATAACTGCAAAAGGGTGATCGATACAAGGGCCTTGTTGACTGTGCTTATGTGGGAGCATTATGGCTAAAATTATTTCTCTGTGGGCCCTGATCCACGCCCCAAACCGGGCGAAAGTGTAGGGGGCTTCCCTACCATCCAATGATGCCATTTGTCAGAAGGTGGCCAGGATCAAGTAATAGGGATTGGTCATTAAACAAAATAATTGATGTGCGTCTACTCCTTAAACAGTGGCTTCTCAGCGGTCCACGAATACTCAGCAGTTACATCGAGGGCTCCCCACGGGTCTTTGCTAGGGTGCGCCCAACTTGTGTAGATGCTACCGAGCACTTTTGGGTCGTTCTTACTATATTTATAGAGCGTCTGTGCCCAATCGTAGGCATTCTTTCGACGAAACCACGGGGATCCGGTAACTTCAAAGCCAAGGTCCAGGAAATGCTTCGTTGATTTATCGAGATGCCCCACAGTATCGGGCCAATCGTACCACCAAATGTTGATGATGATGTCACGCGGCAATTCCTTTCCTGCGTCCACCAGATGGCGATAGCCCGATCCGCCGTGATAGGGGTCCAAGGCATCGTTCCACATCATCAGACGCACATTCGGGTCTGCTTCCTTGGCGTAGGCGTGCATGCGTTTGACGTCATCAGCGAAAATCTCAGCGTCAGTGAGACCTCGCCCCTTGCACCGTCCATCACGGTTGATAACACGTGGTTCATCGTGACCGATATGGATGTAGTTGGGCTTCAGATGCGTGACAACGTTATCAATGGCCATATGCATGACTTCCTGGTAATGCGGTTCAGACGGACAACAGGTGATGCTATCTACCGGAGCCTGGTGGAAGCTTGCGAGCACGCAGGCGGCTTCTTGGATGCGACTGCCGGACAGAACTTCGATGCTAAGGGTTGCGCCAATGCCAAAGGGATAAGGAGGATTCTGTCCAGCGATCTGATAGTCTTTGCCTGCCTCATAAACGGTCTTGCCATTTTCGCTCTTGAGCGTGAAGGGTGCGGCATCTGTGACAATGACGTTGTCCAGTGGATGCGGTGGCTTGATGCCTCTAAGGGAGATGTTGTCGAACCAAGCGGTGCCCGTGCCTTCCTGGATGCGGAGATACACACGTACGCCCTTGTTATCTCCGGAACCAAAACGCATCGAAAGTTGCGTCCAATCCTTCGTACCGGCCAGATCTGGGCCTCGACCCAAAAAAACGCCCAACTGCTTGGGAACTGGAATCTTTTTCACCCCATAAGCCTTTCCTTTCAAGGCGTACACTTCGGCAAAGGCCGTACCCTTTTCAACGGTCTCCGTTTTGAGGCCGTAGCTAAGCTCGTACCATTGGTTTGGCTCACAAGGTAGGTCCTGCCAGCAGCGCGCCGTTCCTTCTTCAGGTACCGTAATACGCAGACAACCCTTTCCAGATTGCGCACCCTCTTGAACGACGGTTGTGTACTCGCCGGGCTTCTCTTGTTGCCAACCCGTGGCCAAATTTCCTTCGTTCTGCTCGAATCCCGGGTTCGCTATGGCGATGGGACTGGCAACCGGCGGTTCGGGGGCCACAATGGCGCCTCCCACGGCTTTCAGAGGCAGGTTTTCAATCAATACACCCTCAACAGTGCGTGAATCAACGCGCAGCACGTGTTGTCCCCATCCCAAGCTCTGCAACTCAGGCACCGGATCGATGAAATGCTTGCGGCATACGGCAAAAATGTCCTGCCACCGCTTGCGAATCACCGGATTGTCGAGCAAATAGAGTTCGCTGTCCTCAAAAAGTACGAGATTGTATTTGAGTGCAGCAAACTCCATGATACGGCGTTCGATGTCCTCATATCCCGCGATATAGGTGCCCCGAAGCTTCATATCTGGCCAGTCCTTGACAACCACGCACGGGATCCAACCTTCTTTAGCGATGAGTTTACTCAACGTTACGAGACCGTAGTACAAGCCAGGCAAATCGGCACCAGAAACGACAATGCCCGCTGTGCTGATGTCGAGAAGATATCCTTCGCGGCTATCACCCGATTTTACCAGGCGTAGCGTGACATTACCGTTATCAACAACCGGAAAGGGGGCCAATGCTAACGAGCGCAATCGTGCGTTCACTTGGTCGACACCACCACTCAACGCCGCAACAACATCGGGTTTGTAGAATCCCGTTATTCCCCCCAGACTGACGGTACGCGGCTCATCATATTTCCACGTCATCTCCTGTGGGGCCGGAATGATGGTTGGAAGAAGCATTTCTTGGGCTGAAACGCCCATGGTTCCCAACACGAATAGCGATAAGATGACCAGATGGTGCATTCGCATGTACTTGTCTCCTGGGTAGTCCCCACTCTCAATAATGTCGTTTCTTTCTGTGAGATTGGATTGACCTATATGCAACTTGGGTGTAAACCTATGCCATTGCAGTCCTGATGTCAATCTTTTTTATGAGGTTGGACCACGTTATGTCTTAATATCAAAAGTGCTTAGCTATTATCAGGGCTTCTTTAGTGGTGAGCTTCGAGCGGTGAAAAACCGGAATGCACTGGACAACACTTGAGAGGATTCTGGCAAATCTGATTGGCAGCCTCGATCTATATATCTTCAAGATGCCTCTTCAAGACATCCTGCGATTGTCAAGCGGTGGCGGGGCAATGAAGTGTGAAAGTTAATTGCCAACATAACACGTGGGAAAGAAATGATCCGTCAAACAGCCTCAGCCATGCCTGGTCGATTCGGGAGTGTTCGGCCTACGCCCCTTCTTGCCTAAGACCATCGCCTCCATGAACTCATGTATAACGCGCGGGGGTTCGCGATCAAAACCGAACGGGAGACTGCGAGAGGCAAGGCCCGTATAGATCTTAACATGCCTGGCGTGTACACCGTCCGGATAGATGTAGCACCACTCATCTACCCAGTCTCCCTCGCCGTGTGTAGAACCGCTGGGTATATCCTTGTGATCAAGGCGATGGCTGGCTCATTGTATTGCCGGATAGAAGTCCAACCATGGAGTCTCCCAGTCCTTTACCTATCAAATAGAGGGTTTCCCAATTGCGATACCAATGATATTCCTGGCCCGAAGGGGATTCTTCCCGCGTCCTCTGGAAATCGCGTGTTTCTACACCGCTTACGTTATCTTTGAATTCAGGATATTTCTCAGGGTCACCGAGAGCAAGCTGAGCAGCCATGAGCTTTTCGACCTTTTTCTTGTATCTGGCTGTGATGGGAATGTCCCATCCGCCCATACCTGTATTTGCGATTACAAACGGCAGCTTTTCAATGCCGAGATCCTTCCTGATGTCCTTTATAAAGTTCTCCATGTTTTTTTCGTAAACATCTACAGCGTTTTGATTGATGCGGTCATTCCAGCCCTGGTGCCATCCGAAGCCGACTATTTCATATCCCTTGCCCGAATAACCGGGATAGTATTTTTTCAGATTGCCTGTAATTTCTTTTACATGTCTGAGGACTTCTGCGTATTGAAACCCGGTATCCCCATCTGCCTTGGGTGCTGGATATTCTGCCGAGCTTGGAGATAAGAAGTTCTTATACAGCGACCTGCCGCCCCATGCGGATTTGATGAGCAGCACTGGATCTTCAAAATAGTCACCCACAACAAAACCGAAACCGTATTCGGGGCCGATGTGGTCAGGGCTTGCTCCATAACCAGTGGTAAGCCAGCCCATTTGTTCCTTGCCCTTATAAGACAGATTCACGATCCAGACATCATCACGAACAACATGTTTACCGTTATCATCCACCAAATGGCCGTAGTCCTTTGGATTGCTCTTGAGATACGCCTCCATCGTTCCAGGGCTGCCTGCCAACTGACCGAACCCAACCATGTTGGACTGACCCGACAGGATAAATACCTTCAGCTTACCGTTGGCTGGGCAAATCTTCGGAGACTGGGCGTGGCCAGTGTGACGCAGGTCATGCGAATGCATCGGCCAAGGAGACTCGGCCAGCCCTCCGGAATCGCCATATATTGCATACAGATTGCCGTCTTTCGACGAGAAGTAGATGGTCCCATCCTCGCCGATGGCGGGTGAGCAATCGAAATCATCAACTTCACCCGTCTCGAACCGCCACTTCTCAGTGCCCTCAGGGTTCACTGCGTAGAGGTGGTTGTCATCTGATCCAACGTAAATGGTCCCATCCTTACCGATAGCGGCGGAACCATTATCAACTCGAAGGGCCGTCTTGAAGCTCCACTTCTTTGTGCCGTCCCGATTGATCGCGTATAGATTCCCGTCATTCGATCCAACATATATAATCCCATTCCTCCCAATAACTGGCGGAGCATGCACCAATCCCTTCGTCACAAACCTCCACTTCTCAGTGCCGTCCTTAGGGTTGACTGCATACAGGTTTTTGTCAGTAGATCCGATATAGACGGTTCCGTCCTCATCAATAGCGGGGCAGCCATGGATATAGTCGCCTGTCTGGAAGCTCCATTTTTTTGTGCCATCCTTTGGTTTGACCGCATACAGTTTCCCGTCCTCCGAGCCAACGTAGACGGTTCCGTCTTGTCCGATTGCAGGCGAAGACCAAATGTGATTACCCGACTGGAAGCTCCACTTCTTCGTCCCGTCTGGATTCATCGCGTAGAGTTTGCCGTTATAGGAACCCACGAAGATGGTTCCGTCTTTTGCGATGGCGGGGGAGGACCACGGAATCGTGTCGTCAACTGGAAAACTCCACTTCTCGCTACCGTCACTGTCAAACGCGTGGATGCGGCTTTTCTTCTCCTCAGAATGAGTTCCCAGGTAGATGGTTCCGTCCTCACTGATGGCGGGAGCACCCATCACCCATCCGCTTGTTTTGACGCTCCACTTTTCGGTTCCGTTAGGATTGAGTGCATAGAGTTTTTGTTGACCCGCACCCGTGTAGATGGTTCCGTCCTCCCCGATGGCGGGTGAACAATAACCAACGTTACCGCCCAAGGGAATGCTCCACTTCAAGGTGCCGGGTACCTCATCACCACCTTGTGCTGGAGCAGTTAGAGGCCAGGGAATCATCACCAAAAAAGAGATAAGAAGGAGTAGGGACAGATTCCAACTCGATTGAGAATTTAGTTTCTTCATATCGCCTTCATGGCTGGTCCAGCCTCAAGTTTCATCGTTGTCCACGGAGTTCTACTGATACACACGACCACTCTATCACAAACCGTGATCTTGTCAAGCGGAGCAAAACTACGATAGCGTCAAGTGTTATGTGTAAGTTGTATTTTGTGCCACCGCAGAGTATGCCCCTACCCATTGTCAAGACAGAAAACAGGGTGTTTTAAGGTGGACTCATCGCCGTATGTTACCACCGTTAGAACGAAGGAACCCCGTAATCGACTGTCTTCGCCACACATATGAATAAGTGTTCGGTACGGGTTGCATGGAGGGATAACCATGGGCTATAATGTGGATCAGAAAATTCCGCCACAACGTGCGGCGATTCGTATGGAAGACATCGGAATATAGACTGGATAAAACAGGTGATCTACAAAACAAGACGCCAAGGTGTTCTGAGGATATGGGCCTACTTTTCTGCAATTGGGGTCGCGGTGTTTTGCGCCGTTTGCCTTGCGGAGTCCGGGCCCACAACAACATCCAAGGCCAAGCCACTGGCCATACCCACCTTTCACTGCCTCGGTGTGTACTGGTCGCCCGAACAGGGAGACGCAGAGAAGAAGGTGTCCATACAATACCGCGAGAGTGGACAGGACAGATGGCGCGACGGCCTGCCTATGCGTTACAATCCCGTGGAAGAACAGGAATGCAAGGCAGACTACCGAGGCAGCATCGTCAATCTGAATCCGGGCACCTTATATGAGGTCGCCCTCCAACTTGACGGAACTGAGATCCGAACCGTCTTCAATGCCGCCACGTGGAGCGAGTGTTTTCCGGTCGCTTCAGTAGTCACGAGCGAAAGCCGAAACAGCACACTCGACGTCGCCAAATCGGGGACGCCCCAGGCCTACGTGCTCTACGACGGCACAGGCTGCACGATCGACACACAGAACAAGGACGATGTGGGCATAGCCGTACATGCGAGCTACATCATTCTACGCGGATTCACCATCAAGAACGTGAAGGAGCACGGGATCCGACTCTTCAGTGGCCACCATATTGTCATCGAAGACTGCGACATCAGCAATTGGGGAAGCGAGGACGAGAAGGGCTGGGGTAGGAACTATCAGGCCAGCGTCTTCAGCAACCAGAAAGACCTCCGCTGTGTGGTCATCCAGCGCTGTAAGCTACACCATCCTTCCTGGGACACCAACAGTTGGGCGGAGAAACACGGTAAGTCCACCCACCCCGCCGGACCGCAGACCGTGGTCTTCTGGGAGTCCGAAGGCAATCACGTCATTCGCTACAACGAGTGCTGGTCCGACCGGAACCATTACTTTAACGATGGGATGGGCGCCGGATACAACAGCGGCTTCCGTGGTTTCCCAGGAGCAGACAGCGACATCTACGGCAACTACGTCGCCAACTGCTGGGACGATGGCATCGAGGCAGAGGGTGGTGACCAGAACGTCCGGATATGGAACAACTACGTGGAGAATGTGTTGATACCCATAGCCAATGCCGCAGCGTCCATCGGCCCGCTCTATGCCTGGCACAACGTCTCAGATCGCTGCTACAGCCCCCCCGGCAGCAGTTGGGACATGACCCATGGGCCTTTCTTCAAGATGGGTTACGCCGGCGGCGAGGAGTGGATGACCGGCCATATGTACATCTTTAACAATACGATATTCCAGGCAAACGACGAGGGGGCCGGCGGGCTCGGCGGCTCATCGAGGGTCATCAAGCATTGCGTCACCCGGAATAACATCCTCCACGTGAGGCGCTCGGACAGCCACAGCATCAGCACCGGCAAGGGCGTGGACAACGACTTCGATTACGATCTCCTGTCAGCACGCCACCCCGACGGCCATGAGCAACACGGCCTTTCCGGCAAGCCGATCTACGCCCCAGACGCAGGATTCAACTTCGAGACCAAGCTGGGCAACTTTCAGCTCGCACCCAAAAGCCCTGGATACGACCAGGCGGTGGTGATCCCCAATTTCTGCGATATCTTCACGGGTAACGCGCCCGACATGGGCGCCCACGAAGCCGGCACAGCGCCGATGAGATTCGGCGTAAAGGCCCGGTTTGTACCACCGGATACGAAACCGAAAGAGACGACCTCCCATTGAAAGCGAACCTTATCACGTTCAAATTACGACGTCTCCATCAGCGATTATCTCGTAGGTGTTCCACTGCCCGGCAGGCTTTTCAACAGCCTGGGCCTTTTTGACGTTGGTCAATTTACCGAATTCCTGATGATCGACGAAACGAACCCTATCAGCCGAACCGGACAGTTCATAACCATCGAGGCGTTCTTGGTGGCGGATATAATCCCGAATCTTGTCCAACTCAAATCCAACGGTCGATACAGCATAGCCGCGAGCCCAAAAACATTCACCATTGAAATTCTTCATACGCCCACTGAATTGACGAGCCACCGCAATGGCGCTCTTGCCTTTCATGTAGCCCACAACCTCTGATACCGAGTACTTGGGTGGGATACTAACACACATATGTACATGATCGACCGCCATATATCCTTCGACAATTTGGCAACCACGTTGCCGAGCCAACTCGTGAAGCACCTGCTTAAGATATTCACGGATCTTGCCATAAAGACTCTTTCTTCGACATTTTGGCACGAACACCACATAGTACTTACAATCCCAGCGTGAATGTGATAGACTTCCAAATGTATTCATTACTTCTCCTTTGCTTATTGGTTCCCCAACCGTCAAGCCAAGGAGAAGTTCTACATATTACGTAATCCGAGGGTCAAACCTTTACCAGTCCACTGGTCAAACCAGTGGCTTACCTATCTTTGAGTTAAAGGGGAAATGTGAATGAAAAAGGGTTTATATATTTTCCTTATTATTTGTGCTTTCGTTTTGTTCCACGGACCTATGCAGTCACCCATCGTAGCGGGGAATAACGATACCCAGTCGTTGCCTAAAGCGAACGAAGCGGCCAACCTACTCCTGAACG
>CAZYMD010000087.1:0-19886 GCA_964649005.1 uncultured Pirellulales bacterium | reverse complement strand
GTATACTTTGGCGATGACTGGGGCCAGCAACGCGGCTTACAAATGGGGCCGACGCTTTGGCGACAGTTCATTCGCCCTCAGCTTCATCGTATGTACTCGGTCGTTTGCAGCGCGGGCAAGTATGTAATGATACATTCCTGTGGCAAAGTAGATGAGCTATTTGACGATCTGATCGAGATAGGTTTAAGCTGCTTCAATCCGTTCCAGCCCGGAGTTATGGATGTATTTGCGTTGATGAAGCAATATAAGAGCAGGCTCGCTTTCCACGGTGGCCTATCCACGCAAAAGACTCTGCCATACGGATCAGTGCATGATGTGAAAGCCGACACGAACAAGCTCTTGCAGGCAGGCGCCGATGGCGGCTATATATTCGCCCCCGCCCACGCAGTTGAAGGCGATGTCCCGCTTGAGAATATGCTGGCCTTTATCGAGGTATTACAAAACCAGGATGGATACAGGCAGTCTTAAATACCATGCCTGGAGAGTTTTATTGTCTTCCAATTGTGTTTCCATACTAATGCTTTTTTGAAAGGTTAAGAAATGTTTAGGATGAGAATTTTTGTTTTGATACTGGTTCTTTCCATTGCAGCGTTTGGCGCAGAAAGTAAAACACAAGTCGAACAGAAAACCAATCGATGGGAAAATGACATCAAGCAATTCGAGAATTGGGACAGTAAGAATTCGTATCCGAAGAATGCAGTTTTATTCGTTGGCAGCTCGAGCATCAGGATGTGGCCTACCAGAGAGAGTTTCGATAACCTGCCCGTCATCAATCGAGGCTTCGGTGGCTCGCAAATCTGCGATTCTAACCACTACTTCAATCGTATCATACTACTCTATAAGCCAAGAGTGATCGTACTGTACGCAGGTGATAACGACATTGCAGGAGGCAAAACACCCCAGCAGGTCTTCGAGGATTACAAACAGTTCGTTGGACTTGTGCGAAAGTCTCTACCCCAAACTCCAGTGATATACGTAGGTATCAAACCGAGCGGCAGCCGCTGGTCGCTCTGGCCTGCAATGAAGCAGGTCAATGAGATGGTCGAGACCTTTTGTAAAGAGAACAACCATCTGCTGTATTTCGATTCCGCCAAACCAATTCTTGGCGAAGATGGCAAACCTATGGACAATCTTTTTCTTGGCGACAAGCTGCATCTGAACGCTGAGGGCTACAAGGCTTGGACGAAACAGCTCAGACCACTCATTCGAAAAGCCTTGAAGTTCAATCGCATATAAGCTCAATCTAAGTTTTTTAAGATTTCTTGTAGGTTGGAAAGATTGCTATAGAAGATGGTTCAGCATCTAAATACGCTGAGTTATCGGGCATTGCATCTTTTGGTAACTAATCAGCGCGCCGCCATTGTTCGCCTGATTGCTGTAGAAGCAGCCGATAATGCTGCTAATGCGTATAAAAAGCCATTTGATATGGCTATTAACAGGCTGATATTGCGGTGTTCCAGTTTGCCCACTGCATACCATCTGCTATTGCAGGCACAAGGCCGAGTATCTCCCTTATTTATGTAAACTTCGGCAAAATCAGTTCCGATATACCTTTTGATGCGCGTGGAACCATGCGCAATGGCATAGCGTCGGTATGGCGTCCGAGACTCTTTCAGACGTCCTCTGCTCAATGGCATACAGTCAAATGCAGAGGATTCTGAGTCTCTTGCCAAATGGCATTGAGATGAGAAAGGAGATAAGCAATGATTAGGTTGTCCAAAATCGCGAGCCTCAGTCTGGTGTTTATTCTACTACTGGCCGGCTGTCGCTCGGCAAGGAAACCACGAGGTTCAAAAGTCAAGCCAATCGTATCATCCAGTGTCGTCGAATCCACTGTAACGGGTTCGACTCAAACGGAGATTACATCGCCGGAAGGGGCGACTGCGATTGAGCCTGGGTCGGTGGTATTCACAACGCCCGGCTCGCAGGCCTATTCCAGAATCTACCCATGCGAGGGTTGCGGTGTGGTTCAACTTGACAAGACTATGCCTAAGGAAGTGGAGTCGGGCAAGGAATTCAAGTACTCGATTAAGGTCACAAACATGACGGATATCACGCTTGTCGATGTTGTTCTGACCGAGGAGATTCCGGACGGATTCAACTACACGAGTGCAGAACCGACAGCCGAGATAGACGGAAAGAAGCTCATCTGGCGGATCGGCTCACTCAGACCCAAGGCGAGCACGGAAGTTACCGTTACCGGCGCCGCCAACGATATCACGGAACTGCAGTATTGTACGACCGTTGCTACTCCTTTGGTTCCCATGTGTGCTCGTATCGCAGTGGTGCAGCCGAGATTGACGTTGGAGAAGGACATACCGGCCGGAGCGCTTGTGTGCGATATGATCCCCGTGAGGTATGTAGTTAGCAATGTCGGAACAGGCGGAGCCCAGGGCGTCAGAATCATCGACACGCTTCCCGAAGGACTGACAACCGCTGATGGTCTGAACGAGCTTGTGATCGAAGCAGGCGCATTGAATCCAGGCCAATCGCGCGAATTCAAAGGCAGTTTGAAAGCAGCCAAAGCCGGCGCCTATGTTACCAAGGCCATTGCCAGCACCGCCGATGGCTTGAAAGTCGAGACGAAAGCCGTTACGACGACGGTTGGCCAGCCCGTGCTGACGATTACCCAAAGCGGTCCTGAAAAGCTGTATCTCGGCAGAACCGCGACTTATGAGATAACAGTAACCAACACGTCGGATGCGCCTGCGAGGAATGCAATTATCGAGAACGAGATACCCGGCAGCGTTACTGCGATGAAAACGACAGCCGGTGCTAAGCTCGTCGATTCGAAGATTGTCTGGAGCATCGGCACTCTCGGACCAAATGCAACGAAAACCGTCAAAGTGTCGTTTACTCCGACGAAACCTGGGACTCTGGTCAATCGCGCCACAGCGATGTCAGATTGTGCAGAAAGTGTCAGCGCTACATCTGAAACGGACGTTGCGGCCATAGCAGCCGTCCTGCTGGAAGTGGTAGACGTTACCGATCCTGTCGAGATCGGTGACCGCACGACATACGTGATTACTGTTACAAATCAGGGATCCGCCGCCAGCAAAAACGTGCGTATCGTCTGTACTCTCGAAGAAAACATGCAGTATCTGTCCAGTACCGGAACTACTCGCGGCACAGCGGAAGAAAATGTTATAACATTCGAACCGTTGGACAGGCTCACTCGAGGCTCCAAGGCACAGTGGCAGGTTACTGTTACAGCCCTGAAGGCAGGCGACGTGCGCTTCAAGGTTACTTTGAACAGCGACGAACTGACGCGACCAGTCGAGGAGACCGAAGCGACTCGCATATACGAATAGTCGCACAGACATGAATACCAGCGCCACGACGTATTAACGCCGTGGCGTTTTTTATGCGCTGCCTGTAGATGGCATGCCTGCGTTATTGAACGACTACTGCGAATTACCTATATCGATCAGGCTTTTCAGGTCGTGGCATACGAGATATTTTCTGATCGAGACGTTTTAGTTTTACCAGCCTTACCGGATTTCAATGCGGTTATGCAGGATTGAAAAAATTGGCCGTATTTTTTTTGAATTACTTAGACACTAAGTGGGCGGCATCAGCGTCTATATAAGTAGATACAGCTCTATCTGACATAATAACAGAGAAGGCAGGCATATCGGTTGGGGAATTTCTGCTTTGGTTCGTCAGGATATGCGTCTGTAGTCGCGTTACCTATTGGCCGCAGCATGCCTTTAGTAAGCAGGGCCGGGCAAATGGGCATGTGAACAATGTTTTACATATCTAAGTTGGCAGCCTGGGCCCTGGGAAGGTAGGAAGGGAGAAGGTGATGGGTAGTAGAAGTGTAAGAGAAATTACCTATCAGGGAGGACCTGGAAAATGAAGAAGATAAGCATCGTAGACAAGACTCATGTGAAGCAGCTTCTCTATTCAGATCTGGTTCTGGGTGTGAAAGACGATCGCTACAGCTCTTTTGGCGGTTTTCAGTTATGGTGGTACGACAGAAGCCACGATATTTGCTATTGCTGCGATTCGAACTGGGCTGACGGGCGAAAAAAAGTTGCGCATTACAGTTTTGACAAGGCAGCCAAGATTTTGTGGCACAGCCGAAAATCCCTGTTTTTGCGAAGCAGGCAGTTGATCGAAGACCAGAAGCTGCAAACGTTGGCACAGCTTTAATATCACTTTTAAGGCTGCATAAACAGGCCATTTCATAAATTCAGAAATCTATCGCCATTGTGGCCGTCTTATATATTATGGAAATACGATACTGTCGCTGATAGAATACTACAGGCTATCTATCGTTTTAGTGTTAGACGTCTTGGATTATTGATAAAAAGTATGATGTGGGAGAAGTTCGCATGAAAGCGGCTTCAAGGGCTTGTCTTGTTACTGTTTTAATCTTTTGCATTCTTGTGTTTTCATCCTGTGTTGTTATTAGTAACTGCTGCCCCCAGGAAGAATACACAAGAACGATGCCATTGTCCTCGCCGATTAATGATGGGGCTTTGTTCAAAGCAAAAACACACAATGGCTACATAAAAATCGAGGCCGCTGACATCTCTCAATGCGATATTGTTGCGACAATCAAAGGTAGAGCCAAAACAATCGAGGTTGCACAGGAGCTTGCCGAGAAAGTGAATGTCAGCCTTGTGCCTGGTGGCGATAGTCTCCTTGTTAAAATTGACAAGCCGACTACGAAGAATAACGAATCCGTCAGCGTTTCCCTTGATGTAAAACTCCCCAAACAGGTTGCTCTCTCACTGTTTACGCATAACGGAAGCGTCGTTGTATCTGGCACAGCAGGCCCTATTGATGCGACAACACATAATGGAAAGGTCGAAGCGATTGGAATCGAAGGCGACGTCGAGCTGGAAACTCACAATGGTCAGGTGGTGTGTAGCGATTTCATTGGCAACGCACACCTTTTAACCCACAATGGTGGTGTAAATCTTTCTTATCTCGATAATGCACCGAGCGTCTGTAAGGTTCATGCAGAGACGCACAATGGCAGCATTACCTTTAAGGCTCCGCCCGCTTTTTCCGCCAGCGCCTTTATTTCAACACACAACGGCTCGATTCATACGGACCTGCCTGTTTTGGCGGTTGGAAAATTGAGTAAAAACAAAATCACCGGCAAAATAGGCTCCGGTGAAGGTAAGCTCCACCTTAAAACACATAATGGCTCGATACGGATAAAGTAGCTGTGGGCGAATTGAGCCTGGCAGTCGCATCATGGCCCTTTGATATCAACACATCTGAGCTGTTTTTGATCGCGGAGCAGTATCTTGCCCTCTGAGATGGCTATCGTACCCCATATCTGCTCTCCGCCGAGGTATTTTGCACGTCCAAGTTCCTGATAGCCGGCCGGATCTGGTTTGACCAAACACAGCTCGCCTCTATCGCCATCCACTACGTAGAGCATGTTATCGGCCAGCAGCATCCCTCCCCAGTCGAATCCGGGCGTTCTGAATGTCTTCCACTTCGTATTTCCGTCAAGGTCCATGCACATTAGACCCTCACGCTTGCCCTTGTCATTTGCGTTGACGTAGAGATGGCCTTTATAGAGGATTGGCTGGTGTATCTGCCCCTTACAGTCGGCGTTTTTGAAAATGGTTTTGGTTTCAAAACCGCCGGCTGTTTTTGAAACTCGAAGCATAATCGAGCCGGAGCCGTAACCGCCACTGGTAAAGACTCGCCCATCACCAAGATGGACGGGACTGGCTATCGGGATTCTGCATTGCCAATCACCATTGTACCATAGGATCTTACCGTTGCTTGCATCTACGCCGGTGATCCCGGTAGTTGTGATAACCATAACCTGATCCACACCTCCAATAGTCGTTACGATTGGGGAGGCATAACTGGTTTGTCCTTCGAGGGATTGTGATTTCCAGACTGTTTGGCCACTCTTGCGGTCCAAAGCCACCACACCAGCGGACCTGCCGACCGGAGCGACAATCACAGTGTTTTTATACAGAGCGGGCGCCTGGCTCATGGCCCAGCGGGGTAGTCTTGCTTCAAATTTTTCGAGCATGTTGATATGCCAGACTGGTTTATGGGTTTCTTTGCTTATGCAGTGCAAATCGCCCATGGGGCCTGCGATGTAGACATTGTCTTTGTCCAGAGTTGGATGCGAACGTGATCCGGGATAGCTGATTTTGCCTGGAGCATCATAGGAAAAAGTCCATAAATCTTCACCGGTTCCAAGGTCAATGCAACGCAGTATGTCCTTATTGCTAGTTTCGCGATCGAGAATGTAGACCTTACCATTTTCAACCACAACTCCACCGAATCCTGCGCCTACCTTGGTTGTCCAGAGCACTTTCGGCCCGTCGGCTGGCCATTTCTTCATCAATCCGGTTTCATCAGAAGTGCAATTGCCGTTTGGACCTTGGAATCGAGGCCAGTCGTCAGCGTTTGCCCAGCCGTGGCATAATGCAAGTCCAAAGATACAGATTTCCAAACAATAGGCGATGCTGTGGTGTCTTTCGCTCATATCCAGTCTCCTCGGCTGAGTCCAATATTAGCTGGACATATCCACTCCAGCGTCCAAGAATGTCATTATGTTTATTATGCAAGACGGATTCTGTTCAATGATTATTGTTCAAAAATGTTTGTGTGGTGCGTTTCGTTACAATTTCATCTATGTATCTTAATTCAACATTTTTTTGCCTCGGAGGATATGATGGTAATGCTGGGCAAAGCGATGGGCTTCATCACGAACGTACTGTAAAAGCTTGCGGGCTGGGGAATTAGCAGGAAGTCTGAGTGGCTCTTTGGCTTCGGGAAGATATATTTCCTCATGTTTTTTTGCGATGGATGCGATCCTGACAGTCGGTGCCTTAAGTTGGGCAAGGGCGTTCTGGGCTGCATGAAGATGCCCGAGGCCTCCGTCGATCAAAATCAGGTCGGGCCACAACTCCTCACCCTTGAGGGCGTACTTGTATCGGCGCTTGACCACCTCGGCGATCATAGCGTAGTCGTCAATGCCTTTGACGGTCTTGATCTTAAAACGTCGATAGCCGGCCTTGAATGGTTTGCCGTCAATAAACTTGACGAGCGAGCCAACCGCTTCGGCGCCCCCGATATTGGCTATGTCCATGCCTTCAATGATTCTGACCGGTTCGTCTGCTTTCAGTATCTTACGCAATTGGACGAGGGCCTCGGCCGGGTCTGTCGTGAAGACTTCAGGCTGAACATTCTCGTCGGGTGTGCCCCTGCGATCGAGATTCTCAATCAGGCGGATGCGATCCCGGAACATTGCTGCTCTTTCGTATTCCAGAGCCTCCGACGCCTCAGCCATTTGCTGTTTCAGTTTTCGCAGGACAGTTGACCTTTTCGACCTGAGGAACTTGACTAAGTCGCCTATCACGATCTTTCTGTACTGCTGCTTGTCAATCCTGGCGGCACAGGGAGCGGTGCATTGCTTGATGCTGTAGAGAATGCAAGGGCGAAAGAAGCGTCGTTTCGGATCATTCTCGCTGATCTCAAGCTTGCATGTGCGGAACCTGAATATCTTCTGCAGTACAACGAGCACCTGCCTCAAGTCCCTCGCCCCGGCAAAGGGGCCGAACAGTCTGGAACCTTTCATACGAGGTTTGCGGGTGATATAGACACCAGGGAAATCGTCACCAGTGGTTATTTCCAAATAAGGAAAGGTTTTATCGTCGATCAGATCAGTATTGTACGGTGGCCGTATGTCCTTTATCAGTCGGGCCTCCGCCAATAGAGCTTCGACTTCGTTTGCTGTTTCGAGGTAATCGACTGTTTCGACCTTATCTACCATCTCCGCAATTTTAGGCCCTCTGGAAGCTATAAGGTCCGCACTTGGCTGGAAGTAACTGGCGACTCGGCTACGCAGGTTCTTGGCCTTGCCTATATAGAGCACTTTGTCCGCAGGGCCTTTCATGAAATACAACCCCGGCCCGGCGGGGAAATCCCCTATCCGCCTGCGAATTGTATTTAACCTGTCCTGTCCCACATCACTTGCCATTGACGAGGCATCCTGTTAACAGTCTATGAAAGAATCACGTATTGCACGTCTTTCTTGTTGGCCTGTTAGTCTACAGTTACAGCCAATCGCATTATACATCAAAGACAGGCATCTTATCAGGGTTTTAGATGACAATGCTCCGTGTTCTTTTGCAGGCTGTTTCGTCACCTTGTATGTAATCTTGCATTGCTGATTCTAATTGAAGTGCAAAGCAACGTGACACTTTTACCGCGATAAAGGCGGATCGGACCTGTCACAGGTACTAAAGTTACAATATGAAACGGGCAAGTTGTGACAAGGTCACAGGCTCTCTAAAAAAAAGATTCGCCATAGATTGTGTTACAGCAAGGAGTAAGAGAAACATAGAAAGAAATTGCGCACAAAATTGGAAAATTGCCCTTTACAGTTTATTGAATTCTCGTTAACTTGCCGATACTTGTTTTACGGGTTATTGATACAATATCTGGTGCAAATCCCGGCAAATTTTCTGTATGTTGTGGTCTCGTTTTTCGCATGGAGGCGTATAAATGTCGTATAAATTCGACCCCCCAAATCCCTTCAGTAGCCAAGGAACAAAGTCTAAAGTGCCTTCTAATGGAGGTCAGACAAGGGGTCTGAAGATTGAGCAGTTCTTTTCAACGCCGGGCGTTCATCCCTTTGAGGAGCTTCAGTGGGAAAAGCGTTCAGCGAAAATAACGGCTGACAACGGCCATGCGGTTTTTGAACAGGATGGTATCGAAGTGCCGACCGGCTGGAGCCAGCTTGCCACCAAAGTCGTCTCGAGTAAATATTTCTATGGCGATGTCGATTCCGGTGAGCGTGAGAATTCCGTCAAGCAGCTCGTTCATCGTGTCTGCCGTTCAATAGCGGACCGCGGTCACAGAGATGGCTATTTCACCAGTGAGGAAGATGCAGACACCTACTATAACGAGCTAACCTGGCTATGCGTGAATCAGTATGGGGCGTTTAACTCTCCTGTCTGGTTTAACGTGGGGCTGTGCGATATTTATGGCATTGCCGGAGGCAAGCACAACTATCACTGGGATTTGCAGGCAAATAAGGCAATTCCATGTGAGAACAGCTATGAGTTTCCACAGGCCTCGGCGTGCTTTATCCAGTCCGTGAAGGATTCGATGGAAGATATTATGCGTCTGGCCGCGTGCGAAGCGATGTTGTTCAAGCATGGCTCCGGCACAGGCACGGACCTCTCCACCTTACGCAGCAGCAAGGAAAAGCTCTCCGGCGGGGGCAAACCATCCGGGCCGCTGAGTTTCATGCGGGTTTACGACCAGATTGCCGCCGTGATCAAATCCGGAGGCAAAACCAGGCGTGCGGCGAAGATGCAGTCGCTGAAGATAAGCCATCCGGACATCAAAGAATTCATTACGTGCAAAACTGAAGAAGAGAAGAAAGCCTGGGCGCTGATTGAAGCCGGATATACGGGCGAGTACAACAGCGAAGCGTATGAGAGCGTGATGTTCCAGAACTCGAATCTATCGGTGCGAGTGACGGATGAATTCATGCAGGCGGTCGAGAAAGATGATACGTGGAGTACCTACGCCGTCACGAGCGGGCAAAAGATTGGTGAGCACTCAGCTCGCAAACTGATGGATCTTATTGCAGAGGGGACGCGAATTTGCGGCGACCCAGGCATGCAGTATGACAGCACGATTAATCGGTGGCATACGTGTCCTATCTCCGGCCCGATAAATGCGTCCAATCCTTGCAGCGAGTACATGTTTGTTGATGATTCTGCCTGTAATCTGGCTTCGCTCAATTTGATGAAGTTCCGTAAGGATGATAGTACATTTGACGTAGCAGCGTTCAAAAATGCCGTCAGGGTATTCCTTATCGCTCAGGAAATACTCGTCGATAACGGTAGCTATCCCGACGAACAAATTGCGAGGAACAGCTACCTGTTCAGGCCTCTCGGTTTGGGGTATGCCAATCTTGGATCTTTCCTGATGAGCCTTGCACTGCCATACGATTCGGACCAGGCAAGAGCGATTGCGGGGGCCATCAGTGCATTGCTGACAGGCACTGCTTACACAGTGAGTGCGGAGATGGCGTCCCTTAAGGGGCCGTTCACTGAGTTTGGTAAGAATGCTGATGCTATGCTCAAGGTAATAAACATGCATCGCCAGCATGCACATGATATTCCTGAATCGCATTGCCCTGACTACCTTAGAAACGCGGCCAAGGATTCGTGGGATGAGGCTCTCGATCTCGGTACGAAGCATCATTTTCGCAATGCCCAGGTTAGCGTGCTGGCTCCAACTGGCACTATCGGATTCCTGATGGATTGCGACACTACGGGTATCGAACCTGACATCGCACTGGTCAAGTATAAGCTGCTCGCGGGTGGTGGTATGCTCAAGCTCGTCAACAAGACCGTTCCAATGGCTCTGGAAAGGCTCGGCTACAGCGCCGATGAAATCAAGACAATCTGCGATTACATAGACGAGAACGAGACTATCGAAGGCGCCAAGCAGTTGAATCCCGATCATTTGTCTATCTTCGATTGTGCTTTCAAGCCGCGCGACGGTAAGCGATTCATACACTATATGGCGCACCTTAAGATGATGTCAGCGGTCCAGCCATTCATATCAGGCGCTATCAGCAAAACGATAAATATGCCCAAGGAAAGCACTGCCGAGGAAATTTCAGCCGCTTATATTGAGGGATGGAAGCTCGGACTGAAGGCTGTTGCGATCTATCGTGACGGCTCGAAGAAACTCCAGCCTGTTTCGACTGACAAACATAAGGATACGAAGGCCAAAGCCAGCAAGGCCGCAGCGGAAGTGCAGGCACAAACACCCGCAAGACCTTTCAGACGAAGATTGCCTGATACCAGGCACAGTCTTACACATAAATTTTCCGTAGCAGGACATGAAGGCTATCTGACGGTGGGGCTATACGAGGACGGTCAGCCTGGTGAGTTGTTTATCACTATGGCCAAGGAGGGCAGCACCGTTGGTGGCCTTATGGACGTGATAGGAACGTGTACGTCGATGGCATTACAGTACGGTGTTCCCTTGATTACCCTCGTGGACAAGTTCAGGCACGCCAGATTCGAGCCATCTGGCATGACCTCCAACAGGGATCTGCCATTTGCCAAGAGCCTGATCGACTACATCTTCTGCTGGCTCGGCTGCCAGTTCATACCTGGTTATGCCGATAAAAACATCCCCAACAGGACTGCCACACCAGCAGTAAAAGAGAACAAGAACACCACAACGGCCAGGCAACTGGTCGAAAAAACCAAGGATTTGGCAAAGAAGATTGCTGAAGTTCGGTCCGTAGGGGATTCCAAGGTCAAGAACGGTCCCCAGGATAGGCCGAATGTCTCTAACTCGCCACAACAGGTTCAAAAGCAGCCGGATATAGCAGGCAGACTTGCCGCCCCGTCGAACCGAATCGGGGCTTTAGTTGAATCGCCCATTACCGTGGGAGATGGGCAGGTTCAGTCTGAGGCTTCGGTTATGCAGCAGTTTAATTCGCAGTTCGCACATTTTCTCGATGATGCCCCCGCCTGCGACATTTGTGGCTCCATTACCGTCCGCAACGGAACATGCTACAAGTGCTTCAATTGTGGCAACTCCATGGGCTGTTCCTGAGGACCAGGAAGTAACCGCTGGCATTGATATTAAGCGGCTGAACGCTGAAAAAACCGGTCAGGCCGCTTTTTTATTACATCGATTTAAGAGGTGTAAACACCGACCTCCCTGAGGTTCCATCGCGGCTATACAACACAACTTGGATCAAAATATTGAAATTCCTTCTCAAAGTATTTGACATCCTGCTATAATTCGGTACAATCTTTCGTTTCCGGTAGTTGACAGGAGTTCCTGTATGAAGAGTTTTATGGCGAAGAACAAAGAGGTAGAGCAGAAATGGCTGCTCGTGGATGCTGACGGGGCGATTCTGGGCCGAATGGCGGCCGAGCTTGCTCCCATATTGATGGGCAAGACCAAGCCCCAGTATACGCCTCACGTCGATGTTGGCGACTATGTGGTCGTGGTTAATGCTGAGAAGATCAGAGTGACCGGCAAGAAAGCCGAGCAGAAGCGATACGACTACTACACATACTATCCCGGCGGACACAAATACGTGAGCTTCGCCGAGATGATGGCCAGGAAGCCTGAAAAGGTGGTTGAGCTGGCTGTTCGAAGGATGCTGCCCAAGAACAAGCTGGGTCGAGCTATGCTCAAGAAACTGAAGGTTTACCGCGGCTCGGACCACGAACACCAGGCCCAGAAGCCTGAGAGGATTGAACTGTTCTAAGAAAGACCTTGTACTATGACAGACGCCCAGATAGAAAATCCCGAAATAGGGGTAGTTGAACAAACTAAAGTCGAGCCTAAACCGATATCGAATCCCATCACTAAATCCAAGGGTGGCTATTGGTGGGGAACCGGTAGGCGGAAAAGCTCAGTAGCTCGTGTTCGGATTAAACCGGGCAGTGGCAAGCTGATAGTCAATAAAAAGGAACTGAGCGAGTACTTCAAGAGAGAGCAGGATCAGAAGGCCGTTGTTGCTCCGCTCAAGACCGTTCAAGCGGAAAATGCGTTTGACATCTTTATCAACGTAAAAGGCGGCGGCACGACCGGGCAGGCCGGTGCATCGCTTCTTGGAGTGGCACGTGCATTGAAGAACTACGACGAGAACTACGTTCAGCCTTTGCGTGAGAGCGGACAACTGACGCGAGACCCCCGCATGGTCGAACGAAAGAAACCCGGGCAAAGGGGTGCAAGGCGGAGGTTCCAGTTCTCGAAACGTTAAACTTGGAATTACTTTTCGAATGTTACAATGGCCGCCGGGATACGATCTTTGCGGCCATTTTTCTTTAGGGGTATATTACTATGGTGCGAGTAGCGATAATTGGAGCCAGCGGTTATACAGGCGCAGAATCGATTGGCATTATCCTCAGGCACGCCGAGGCGGAATTAACCTACCTGACAGCCTTGC
Source organism: uncultured Pirellulales bacterium (assembly GCA_964649005.1). Lineage (GTDB taxonomy): Bacteria > Planctomycetota > Phycisphaerae > Sedimentisphaerales > Anaerobacaceae > CAZGMJ01. The sequence goes on along the minus strand of CAZYMD010000087.1, from coordinate 6,946 downwards.
CCGATGAGTGTGGCTCTGTAGGGGATGTGTTCCCGCAGTTCAAGGGGCGATGCCCTTTGGATATCGAACCGCTGGATATGGACAAGCTCTCAAAGCAGGCCGATGTTGCCTTGTGCTGCCTTCCCCACAAGGTTTCTATGGGTTTCGTACCGAAGCTTCTCGATGCAGGCGTCAAGGTCGTGGATTTCAGCGCGGACTACAGGCTCAAGAACGTGGATGTTTACGAGAAGTACTACGTGCCGCACACCGACAAGGCAAATCTGGCAAAGGCTGTCTATGGGCTGCCTGAATTGTACCGCGAGCAGATAGTCGGTGCTGATTTGGTGGCCAATCCAGGCTGTTTTCCAACAGGCGCTGTGCTTGCAACCGCTCCCTTGCTAAAAAACGACCTTATCAAGACAGATCGGATCATTGTAAATTCAGTCACAGGCTCATCAGGAGCAGGCAAGAATCCATCGGTTAAGTTCCATTTCCCAAACATGAACGAAAACCTCTTTCCCTATGGAATCGGAACGCATAGGCACATGCCCGAAATCGAGCAGATAATGGCGGATGTAGCCGTCGCTGATGTGACAGCACTGTTCCAGCCGCACGTCGGACCTTTCGATCGTGGCATCCTTTCGACGGTCTATTGCCAACCCAAAGGCAAGGCTGATGCAGAACAATTGCTGAAACTATATAAGGATTTCTACGCCAACGAGCCCTTTGTGCAGGTCTGCAACGGCGCTCCAGCCGTCAAGGATGTAGCCGGAACGAACTATTGCCACGTATACGTGGCTTGTGTAAAAGGCACAGTCATTTGCTTTTCAGCGATAGACAACCTGGTCAAAGGCGCATCAGGCCAGGCGATTCAGAACATGAACATACTCTTCGGCCTGGAAGAAACAATGGGATTGCTGTAGTAGGGAACCAGGTTTTTATGCCTTGTTAAAATCCCAAAGTTACGAAAAAACAGATGGCAAAAAGGAGGTCTGAAGCTATGGCCGCAAAAAAAGTCGTCTCCATAGCTGTTGTCCTTGGACTGTGTGCCGGTGGTGTTTTCTTCTTCATCGCACGTAAATACCTTGTGGATTGTACAGCAAAGACTTTTCTTGAGGTTATTCCTCCATTACAGCTTGGGCCGTCGCCCGATGGTTATCCTTCTATGGAAATCGGTCAAGCCTCCTACCTTTTCCGTGTAGCCACTGCCGAAAAGATAAAAGGCAGAGCGACATTTGAGGAATTTCTCAGTAGAGAAAGCGTCCGGAATACCAGATGGTTCAAACGTTTTGGAGAATCTTCCAACGAGAGCATTAAAAAGGCTATTGAAAACCTAAGCGTCAACTTTGGTACGGCTGCCTACAAAGACACAGACCGTGTGGAATTGTGGATGACTTGCTACAACCGCGATGATGCAGCATTGTTGGTTGACGAAATGGTAGAAATGTTCGTTTCAAAGGCGGCTGACAGGAACTCACAGATTGATGGCCATATCAAACAGCTTGAAGATCAACGTGCCGGCATTCGAAAAGAATTGGAATCACTTAAAGAAAGCAGAGATGCAGGTTCGATGTCACCGCAGAAAATACAGATCATTGAGAGCCGTTCTGCGATGCTTAAGGCGATTGATGAGCAGATAGACAAACTGAATGTAGTGAAGAATGATTCGCCATCTACGCAATACAAACGTGTTTCGACTGCCCCGTCAATGCGTACTCGCGTGCCTTTTTGGGCAGTGCTTTCTTTGCCGGCCGGGGGATTATTAGGCCTTATGGTCGGAATTGTGCTCAGTAGGTTTAACACAAGCACATTTGCTGCAAATGACCAGTAAGATCGAAATAGAAATTATCGAATAACTGTAAACAGGCTATAGGCAACGCAATGATAAAAATAGCAACCTGCCAATTCGCAGTAGGTCCTCAGATAAAACGCAACTCGCGAATGATTTGCCAGTTCCTGCGTAAAGGCAAAGATGCTGGTGCTGATATCGTGCATTTCTCTGAGTGTGCTCTCAGTGGGTACGTAGGTACGGATTTTCCCAATTTCCAGGGCTACGACTGGGATATGCTTCATCGGGAGACGGAAAAAGTGATGGCTCTGGCGGGTGAGCTTGAGATATGGGTAGTCCTGGGTAGCACGCACAGGCTTACCGAGCCGAACAAGCCGTTCAACAGCTTCTATCTGATCGATCCCAAGGGTGGGATCGTCGATCGCTACGACAAGCGTTTCTGCACACCTGGAGATTTGCGAAGGCTAACGCCAGGCAACCATTTCGTGAACTTCACAATCAACGACGTCAAGTGCTCACTATTGATATGTTTCGACCTGCGTTTCCCGGAACTATATCGAGAGCTTTACAAGGCAGGAGCCAATTGCATTTTCCAGTCGTTCTACAACGCCAAACAGTCCGGCCCAAGCGTCCATACGCATATTATGCGACAGACGATGCAGTGCCGGGCGGCTACGAATAATTTCTGGATCAGTATGTCGAATTCGAGCGGATACTACTCGCCGTATCCATCCTGTTTTATCCAGCCTGACGGCCTGATTGTCGCGCAACTGAAGTCCAACCGGCCTGGGATGATGGTTAATACTGTTGATCTAACCAAGAAATTCTACGATCCTATGGCTGATTTCCGAGACTTGGCCATTGCCGGCAAGCTAAACAATGGCTCGGATACAATAAGTGATCCACGTGCCAAAGACCGAACGGGCCATTAGATTTAACGGACTAACAGGTTTATTGAAGTATTTATCCATAGTGAGTGTCTGACGTTAATTCAGTACCAGATTGAGTATTCTTTGAGGTTATGATGGGAAATAATACAATTACTGCTGCAAAGGGCTTTTTAGCTGCCGGTGTTTGTTGTGGTATGAAGCAGTCAGGCAATCCTGATTTGGGATTGCTCGTGTGCCCGACAGACGCCGATGCGGCTGCAGTGTTTACAACGAACAAGGTGGTTTCCGCGGCAGTCGAGGTCTGCAGGAAACATCTTAAATCTTCAAAAGTCCGAGCCCTAATTGTTAATTCAGGCAATGCCAACACCTGCACAGGCCAAAAAGGCATTGATAATGCAATCGTGATGTGTGCTACCACGGCCAGGCAGATCAAGTCCGAGCCAGGCGAGGTGCTGATAGCTTCTACTGGGATAATCGGCCATCAGTTGCCAATTGCAAAGATAAAAGCGGGAATCCCCAAAGCTGCATCATTGCTGTCTGATTCAGCAGCAGCCGGCCTTTCATTCGCCAAGGCCATAATGACAACAGACACCAAACCCAAGCAGGCGATGCGCATGCTGGATATCTCCGGCACGGAAGTCACGATAGCAGGGGCCGTCAAAGGAGCCGGGATGATCGCGCCGAACATGGCGACGACCCTCTGTTTTCTCACTACAGACGCTGCCATAGAAAAAGAACTTCTGGATGATGCGTTGAAATCCACAATTGGAGATTCTCTGAACAAGCTGACTGTCGATGGCCATCAGAGCACAAACGACACCGCCATTATTATGGCTTCTGGATTGGCGGGCAATCGTCCGATAACCAGCAAGTGTCCACGCTATCGCAAGTTTGCCAAAGCCCTGTTGGATGTTTGCGACGACCTGGCAAAACAAATGGCGTTGGATGCTGAGGGAGCGACGAGGATATTCAAAGTAATCGTAAAAGGCGCAGCCACGAAAACCGAAGCCGCCAAAGCCGCAAGGGCGGTGGCAGACTATCCACTGGTCAAATGCGCGATTCACGGCGGCGACCCGAACTGGGGTAGAATTATTTGTGCTGTTGGTTCCTGTGGCGTTAAGTTGAATCCAGCGAAACTGTCATGCAGTTTGGATGACCTGACTGTTTTTAAAAACGGTTCCCCGGCGAAGTTCAACGCAAAGAAGGCCGCAAAGGTTGTATCTCAGCAGGAACATACGATTACAGTCGGTCTGGGCGCCGGCAAGGCGGAGGATTTCTGCTACGGCTGTGACCTGAGCTACGAATATGTGCGTATCAATGCTGAGTACCATACATAGAAGGCGTTTTGGTATTTTCCTGCATTCTTTGGTGCCCAAGCGGCGATTATGGAACTCCAATCACGCGTAGTTTTGCTGTTTCCCCAATAAATAAGTTGAAATACTGTTCTTTTCCTGTACACTGCTGTGAATTTTACGGATGTGCTTTGCGCAGATTTTGTCGTTTAGTTCGAAAGGAGCTGATAAAGTGAAGGTTCTCAACAAAATCATGAGTGTTTCGTTGCCGGTTATGGCCTTGGGGTCACTTGCTATGGCAGCGGAAAGTGCACCGGCTGGCGGTAGCGCCGGTGGGGGTGGTACACCACTCGGTTGGTGGATTGCTCCAGTATCGGCATTGCTTGCGTTGGGATTTGCCTACTACTTCTACAAGAAGATGATGGAGGCGCCCGAAGGAACCGACAGGATGATAGAAATCGCGAAATACGTTCGCGAAGGCGCCTATGCATATCTGTTCAGGCAGTACAGCGTTGTGACGCTTGTTTTTGCCATCCTGCTGGTCATTCTGGGCATCTGTGCATACAAAGGAGTGCAGAATCCATTCGTTCCTGTAGCATTTCTAACAGGCGGCTTCTTCAGCGGCCTGTGCGGCTTCCTCGGAATGAAAACAGCGACAAACGCATCCGCTCGTACAGCCCAGGGCGCCAGCAAGAGCCTCAACAGTGGACTGCAGGTCGCTTTCCGCTCAGGTTCAGTCATGGGCCTTGTTGTTGTCGGCTTTGGCCTACTGGACATCTCCCTGTGGTATCTGATTCTGGACAAGCTGGTATACACAACCGAGCATATGGAAACAGGGCTCAAATTCATGGGATTATGGCTTGTCCATCCTGGGATGGGTGTTGAGTCCAAACTCGTTGAGATAACCACGACAATGATAACATTTGGCATGGGTGCTTCAACCCAGGCACTGTTCGCTCGTGTTGGTGGTGGTATTTACACCAAGGCCGCCGATGTTGGCGCAGACCTTGTCGGTAAGGTCGAGGCAGGTATCCCTGAGGACGACCCCAGAAACCCGGCGACAATTGCAGATAATGTTGGCGACAACGTTGGCGACGTGGCAGGCATGGGCGCCGATCTCTACGAGAGCTACTGCGGCTCGATTCTCGCAACAGCCGCTCTTGGTGCGGCATTAGCGATGGGGAATTTGCCGCAAGGTATGACACCACTGAAGGCGGTGTTGGCGCCTATGGTTGTAGCGGGACTTGGCATTCTGCTCTCGATTGCCGGCATTTTCATGGTCCGCTGCAAAGAGGACGCCACTCAGAAGAACCTATTGCGGGCGCTGCTGTTTGGAACTCTTGGTAGTTCGGTTCTGCTCGTTCTCGGAGCGATGGGACTTGTGGGAGCGGGCTGGATCACATGGCCCATCTTCGGCTCGATTATTTCGGGTTTGGCCGCTGGTGTTGTCATAGGGCAGTTCACTGAATATTACACCTCAGACGAATATAAGCCGACAAGGGGTATCGCCGAGCAGGCGGAGATGGGGGCCGCGACCACCATCATCGATGGCTTTGCGACGGGTATGTACTCAGCAGGCCTGCCGGTTGTGACGATAGTCATCGGCATCCTCTGTGCGTTCGGTTTCGCCGGTGGATTTAGCAACCTGCCAATGGGTCTATACGGTATCGGCTTTGCCGCCGTTGGTATGCTCGCAACGCTTGGTATTACCCTGGCGACCGATGCTTACGGCCCAATCGCCGATAACGCCGGTGGTAATGCTGAGATGGCCGGTCTCGGACCGGAAGTTCGCAAAAGAACAGATGCTCTCGATTCACTCGGAAATACTACTGCTGCGACTGGCAAAGGTTTTGCAATTGGTTCTGCTGCTCTGACAGCCATGGCGCTGTTGGCAGCGTACATAGAAGAAATACGCATCTGGATTGCAAGACTTGCTGCTGAAGCGACTGACGGCATATTTCAGGTTGGTGGTGTCGCATTTGCCGCCAAAGATGGTGTTGAGAACGCTATTAACGTTAAGACTGCCGGCATCCTGGATTTTGTCACAGCCTACGGCCTGAATATCATGAATCCAAAACTTATCTGTGGATTGTTCCTCGGTGCTATGATGGCCTTCGTGTTCTGTGCAATGACTATGAAAGCAGTCGGAAGAGCCGCCGGAGCGATGGTTAATGAGGTTCGCAGGCAGTTCAAGGAGATCGCAGGCATCATGGAGGGCACAGGCAAGCCCGATTATGCTCGATGCGTTGCGATTTCGACCAAGGGTGCGCAGAAGGAGATGATTTTGCCTTCGATGCTGGCGATTATTGTTCCTGTTCTGGTAGGCTTGCTGCTTGGTGTTTCGGGCGTTATGGGCCTGTTGGCTGGTGGTCTTAGCTGTGGTTTTGTTCTTGCTATTACCCTGAACAACGCAGGTGGCGCCTGGGACAACGCCAAGAAGTACATCGAGAAGGGCGCCCATGGTGGCAAGAAGCTTCCCGATGGGACCAAGAACCCCGTACACGGTGCCGCAGTCATTGGCGATACGGTTGGCGATCCGTTCAAGGATACTTCTGGCCCCAGTCTGAACATTCTGATCAAGCTGATGACAATGGTCAGCGTTGTCTTTTCGGGTGTTGTAGTGAAGTTTGCTCCTCAGATCAGTGAGTGGCTGCATCTCGGAGGCAATTAATATAGCAGGTTGCGCGGCCCGGCGTGGTTGACGTGGCTTGATAACAGGGTTAATCTATCGGGGCGGCCGGGTTGGCTGCCCCGTTTTTCATTCTAATAGAGGGTAGGGTTTTGACTGATAAGAAGAAAATAAGCACTGCGAGAGCTTTTGCAATCGAAGCCGCAAAGGTTGCACTAAGCAGGCATTGTACTGATGTTTCAGTTCTGGATCTAACCGGGAAATCACCCGCTACGAACTATTTTGTGATATGTACTGGTACGAGTGGCAGGCAAATGCGCACCGTTTCCGATGAAATATCACAAACCGGCCGAGAAATGGGTCACAA
>CAZYMD010000086.1:0-19910 GCA_964649005.1 uncultured Pirellulales bacterium | reverse complement strand
GCTACCAACTAACTCGACAGTCAATCACTCAACAACCACGGATTAAAACTGTGGGATTGCGGCGGAAGACTAAATAACAGACACCTTCTACAAATCCGGTTCAAGCATTCTCGTACTGTAGAGACAGACACGTTCAACAACAAAACTGTCCCCAGCAGAGTAGGGGATTTGCGCATATTCACCGAATGGGAACCTTTCGCCCATTCACGTCTCTATAGATTCATTGTATACTATGCGACGTGTATTGTCAAATTGTTTCGTGAAGAAACAGCTTGTTCTTGAATAACACAGTAGATATAGTTTTCTATGAGACTTGTGTTTCTGTAAAGTTGCCGTAGACTGTATGGATGACAATGACGTTCCACAGACGCTGAATTAACAAGGGAGGTACATATTATGCCTCGACGTACAGTACTCATCATAGTTCCTATTGTTTTTGCAGTCTGCCTTCTGCTCATCTTTGCCGGTATCGTGACAGCGGCTGAACTTGTTAAGGCCAAAAATGGTTCCGGCATTGTCGGCTACAAGGACACGCCAATCCTGCCGTGGTGCGGATACTATCAGCATGACCCGGACAGGCCCGCCCCGCCACGGGTCATCCCCAAGGCAGGCAACGGATTCAGCGTCGCCCCTCCTGATGCCATTATCCTCTTCAATGGCAAGGATATGTCGAAATGGAAAAAATCAGACTGGAAGCTTGATCTTGATAATGGTGAATTGGTAGCCGCCAATGGCAACCTTTCCACCAATGAATCCTTCGGGGACTGCCAACTGCACATCGAATGGATGGCCCCCGATCCTCCGCAGGGAAGCTTCTGGGACCATGGCAACAACGGTGTTCTGCTGATGGGTCTGTTCGAAATACAGATATTCGACTCTTATTCAACGAAGATCTACCCGGACGGGCAGGCGGCATCAGTCTATGGACAAACTCCGCCAATGGTTGACGCCTGCCGCAAGCCTGGCAAATGGCAGTCGTTCGATATCATCTTTTTTGCCCCTATTTTCAAGAATGGCAAACTCAATAAGCCGGCACATGTTACTGTGTTCCACAATGGAGTCCTGGCCCATCATAACCAGAAGATTTACGGCCCCACAGGCCACAGGATACTCCCTCAATACACAGAGCCCATTGCCGAGAAACTGCCGCTAAGCCTCTACGGCCACAACAATCCGGTCCGTTTCCGCAATATCTGGATCAGGCCGCTGTGACAAAGTATCAGGCAACGAAACAGACGATTGGAATCCATCAGCAGCCAAATGGCATGGTTCAGACCAATAAGCAGCAAAACGATGCCGGCAAATCTGTTGACAGTATTCTATCGTTACCGTTAAATCATCTTCAAACTGTAAGTTACTAATTAGACTGTTGTTAACAAATCGAAAAAACGGAGCTGGTTAAATGAAGATACTCTGGGTGGATGTCGTGCCGTACGACAAAGAGACTGCAATTGCAGCGCTCGAAAGTGGAGTGGAAGCTCTGGTTCTGGCCGAAGGCGATAGCGAGAAGGTCCGCCAGTTCGGCAGAATCAAGACCGTGAGCAACGATGGAGATATTCGCCCAGGCATCGATGTTGAATTCGTCGATGTGGCCAGCAAGCAGGATGAGGACAAAGCCGCTGAAGTTTCCCCTGACAGAACCCTCGTACTCAGGATGCTGGACTGGACAATCATTCCTATCGAGAATCTGCTCGCCCGACGAGGAAAGAATATTCTCGTACAGGTCGAGAACAGCGAGCAGGCAAAGCTGATGGTCGAGATATTAGAGAAAGGCGTTGACGGCGTCGTGCTGAAAACAACGGATGTGAATGAAATCAAGCGGTGTGCCGAGATCGTCCATGGAATCAGCGAAAATATGGCCCTTGTTGAGGCGACGGTTACGCTGACTAAGCAGCTCGGCATGGGCGACCGCTGCTGCATCGACACGTGCACCCAGATGGGCCTTGGCGAGGGCATGCTGGTAGGCAATACCGCCAGTGGCTTCTTTCTCGTGCACTCGGAATCTATCGACAATCCCTACGTTGCGTCCAGGCCTTTCCGCGTAAACGCAGGCGCAGTACATGCTTATACTTTAGCGCCAGGAGGCAAAACGAAGTATCTTTCAGACCTCAAGGCTGGCGACGAAGTGATGCTCGTAAACTCACAGGGCGGAACTCAAACCGCATATCTGGGCAGGAATAAAATCGAAAAGAGGCCAATGCTGCTGATCGAGGCCGAAGCTGATGGCAATCCCGTAAGTCTTGTACTCCAGAATGCCGAGACGATCCGCCTGGTGCAGCCTGATGGCAAAGCAATTTCCGCCACAAGCCTCAAACAAGGCGATAAGGTGCTTGCCCATATCGAGAAGGCAGGCCGGCATTTTGGAATGCAGGTGGATGAGACGCTTATAGAAAGGTAGGACAATGATCCCTTCTGCACCAATAAAGCGGCTGTTTGCTGCTATTGCACTGCTTTTTCCATGTGTCTTGGCCTGTAATGCCGCAACAGATGGACTTGGCACCACTTGGCTGGAGGCAAAAGCATTTCCAACCAAAGGCCAAGTCAGCAACCTCGAACAGCAGGTAATGGACCTTCGCTATGCCCCCTACCGCTGGCAGGCATGCATAGGTTTGCCCGATGATCCATACAAGAGCATCGTAGGCTCAGACGGCGGATTATATTATGACTATGGTGGTGGTCACTTCTACAGTTTCAAAACGCGAGTTCTCGCAGCCCTCGAAACAGAAGGCGACAAGGGAAAAATCAAACAACGCCTCCAGGACTCCCGAATTCCCGTTGTGATAACCGAACAAGACAACGGAAACCTGATGCTCCAGCAGTATGCATGGGCCGCAGCGCCTGAACAAGGCCAAACCGTCGATCAAAGGAGCCTATACCGCGCTGATTATCTCTGGGCAAAAATGGTAAATAACAGCGACACACATGCAACAGGAAGGATTGCCATAGAAGTTGATTCTAAAGATGAATTGCAATTGACCCACGACCGCAGGCGATTGATATACAGAAATGATCCTATGCGAATCTTCTGCACGATAGATCCCGCCTGCTCAGACGTTAAACCTTCCGGCGCGCCACCGAATGCCAAACTCACGCTCGATCACAGGCCCGGATTCAGCCGCAATTGGGCACAGCCTAAAAAAGCCTGCGCAGCACGCTTTCACAATATTCTGGTCGGATGGAACCGCCCTCTAATTTTCACGTATCCAGCAAAGCCTGACAAGCAATATCGAATCGCCTTCGGCCTGATAGAAGGCTACCATCCAAAGGCGGGAATTCGACCATTGCAGATTCGCATCGAGGGCAGGATCGTTCGCTCTGTTGACCTGATTGGGGACTACGGCAGGAATATCCCCGTTGTGATTGCGTTCGACGCAAAAGACCTAAACGAAGATGGCATCATCGAAATGGGCGTATATCCGCCTGAAAACGCAGAAGACCGAAATACAATACTCAGTGGTCTATGGATTTTCGAGCGAGAAAACGCCCCTTCCGAAAATGAGATTCTATCCGGTGCTGCAGATGCCCAGTCACTGGCCCTGGCCGACTGCGACCACCTTGCGGCTCGCAGCAATTCGCTCAAGCTTCTATTCGAGCGCAAAACACTTGAGAAAGGACAGGAAAATCGCATCCTGTTGACTCTATACCATGGTCAAAAAGCATCGTATCATAACACTATAGAAAAACATGCCGCAAGCGAGCTGGCTAAGGCCGCTGACTATTGGAAAAGTCTCAACCTGCCTTACGATCGGATCACAGTTCCCGACAGCAACATCCAGGCCCTGCTCGATTCGTGCATCCGAAATATCTACCAGGCCCGCGAAATCAAGGACAACCGCCCCGCTTTCCAGGTAGGCCCAACGTGCTACCGCGGCACATGGGCCGCCGATGGTCCCTTCATTCTTGAGGCTATCACATATCTCGGCCGCTCAAACGAGGTTCGTGAAGGTCTCGAACAGCAGGTCGATAAAGACCAGGGCCCTGATGGAGTGGAATTCTCCAAGAAATCGGGCCTGCGTCTATGGATGATCTGGCGCCACGCACAGCTTACTGGTGATTGGACATGGCTGGAAAAGATGTGGCCCCGCGTTGAACGTGAGGTCAATCAGATCATCTCATACCGCCACATGACGATGAGCGATCCTAATCAAACGAACTACGGCCTTATGCCAATCGGCTTCGGTGATGGTGGTCTCGGCGGAAAGCACCGCGAATACACAAACATATACTGGACCCTAACAGGCTTCAGAGCAGCCATCGAAATGACGCAGAGACTGGACAAGTCTATTTTATCAAGTTGGCAGGCCGAATACACAGACTACTGGGAATACTTCGAGCGAGCGAGGCGCCGCGACAAACTGACCGATGAGCATGGCAACCTCTACGTACCTGTCACGATGAAAGGCGAAGCGCAGCAGCTTCCACAACGTGGGGCATGGGCATTCCTGCACTCCGTCTTCCCCGGACGGATTTTCCAACCGAACGATGAATTGATGCTCGGAACTATGGCCATGTTGGATGCCACGGAAAAGCAAGGGCTTATCTATGGCACAGGCTGGCTCATAGATGGCATTTGGAATTACGCCGCGTCTTTCTACGGTCACGCCCACCTCTGGCTCGGGCACGGCCCAAAAACCGCCTCCACCCTCTACGCATTTGCGAATCATGCATGCCCCCTTCTCTGCTGGCGAGAAGAGCAGAACCTTATCGGCCAAAATGAGAATTACTGTGGGGACATGCCCCACAACTGGGCAAGCGCTGAATTCATCCGTATGGTGCGCCACATGTTGATCCTCGAAAGAGGCTCCCAATTACATCTCATGGAAGCTCTGCCTGGCTCATGGACAAAAGCGGGACACGAAATCCATCTGCATAAAATACCCACATCTTTCGGACCTGTTAGCCTTTCCGTACAAATCGCTTCCGATGGTAATTCCGCAAAGGTGGATATCGATCCACCCCTGCGAGAATACGTCGAAAAACTCGCAGTGCATCTCGAAGGTTTTGGACGCACAATCAAAAATGTGGAATACCAGGGAGCAAATCTGACCGACGGCCCTGCAAAAATACAAACGAACAGGACCATCAGCATAAATATAGAGTTTGGGGATTAGACAACTGCTGCATTTCTCAGCATTTCAGCATAAGCAGATATATTCTTTAGAGAGGTGAAAGCATGGTTTGGCCTGAAGACGTAATTGGCATAATACTGGCTGTTGTGCTCGGCGGCATCATCGGGCTGGAAAGAGAACTAAGCGGAAAAGTGGCCGGCATACGTACAAATATCCTGATCTGCCTCGGCGCCGCTGTATTCACAATCGTCTCGCGACAGATGGCGGAGGGAACGGACCCATCCAATACGAGGATTGCGGCACAAATTGTAACCGGCGTCGGATTCCTCGGGGCCGGCTCGATCATTCGAGACAGAGGTGGAGTTCTTGGGCTAACAACCGCTGCCACGATCTGGCTGGTCGCGAGTATCGGCATGGCCTGCGGCGCTCATTTCTTTGGACTCGCAGCAATCGCAACCATAACAGGATTTGCGGTCCTTCTTGGATTGCGAAAAGTAAGCAGAAGGCTGGACAACCTTTCGACAAAGGCCAAGGCAAAAGAAGAGAGCGACTGAGAATTCAGCAAGCGTATGGCGCGCCTCGTGTTTCAAGGAATCAGACAAGTTCCGTGTCGCCAGACTGCAACTCTGTAGTAGTTGAACAACCACACACAAGAGCGCAGACAAAAAGCTCAACAACCGAGATGCTCTTATGAAACATTATTATGAGTGACTTCTTCCTTTTCGTTTTCAATGGTTGTCGAAGCACTCTGCCTTTCACATAGCATAGCGCATTCAGACCAACTGTAGGCGATTATACGGCTACTTTTCTGATCTATATCCGTAAGATTCGTAAACTTGGCCTGACGAAAGAATAACTCAGTTAGGACCGTAAAGGACATCTTCGGTCAAAGATGTATCATCCAACCAGGCGGCCGCCACCATCGCGAAGTCGAGGAAATCAACCTTGCAGTCTTCGTTGAAATCGTACGGTGAAGCTGTGTAGCCGTCGGGATTGTTCTTAGCCGCTTCGCAGTTATCGCCGTACACGCTGATTTCCATCTGATCGGAGTCTTCATGCAGGACCGCATCCATCGCATAAAGCTCCAGTACATACACACCAGTCTTGTCCAGCGTGGCCGTAGTCTGTGCAGCCGAACTATTCGCAAAACTCACGGTAGCATCATTTGGTGATGAAACCACAGACCACGTAGTGAACGTCACATCACCGGTCGCATCTGTCACCGTTCCGCTCAGATCGATGGTTGTCGTCCCTTCCTTCAGCCATGTCAGAATATTGCTGCCTGCATCGACCTCCGGTGCGGATGTGACGGTCTCGAACGACCACATGGCGCCGACTATGATGTTGTCCCAATCTTCCGTGCCGGCAGCTCCGAGACTTTCATCCACAATCCAGTAGTACAAAGCGTCCCTCTGCAATCCTGTCGGGCTGTAGGATGCATTTGGATCCACATTCCCGTCGGACGGATTCGTATCGGCTGGGATTTCAATTACCAGAACGCCCGGGTCATACCAGTCAGGGCCGTCCGGCGGATTCATAGGATCGTACGCAGTGCTCAGCCACAGGTTATGTCCCGTAATTGTCGGATTCGGAACGTTGGCATCGTTCGGATCCAGCCCAGTCGCCCAGCTCAGTACCTGATCCAAAGGAACCGCTGTTGCCCTATTGCTCGGTTGCGGCTCATGGGATTGGGATTTCGTCGCAAGACCGATAGACGGAATTAACTGATCTATCGTGAGTGCTTCATCACTGAAACGAACGTTATCTATGTTGCCGTCGACGTGATCGACAAACGAACCATTGAACCAGCCTCGTCCGAATGTCCAGTTGCCTGTAGGCCGAAGTGAATGGTCGTATCCTGGATCCATTCTTAAAGAACCGACGTTCTGGAAACCGTTGCCGTCGAATTGATCGGCATACATATCGAGCTGGTCGCCATCAGTAATCACGGCAAGATGATACCATTGGCCTGGGACAGGAATCAGAGAAGAATCCAGCGTATATCGTTCATCGCTGACCGTCGCAAAAGTTATCCGCATGGCATTGTTCTCGCCATTGCTCTGAATATACATCCCTGCTGCAATGTCGTCGGTGATTTCCGTCCAGTCGTCTCTGCCGATAAGGGTTCGCCAACCGTCAGGATCGTTGAACTTAAACGACAGTTCGATTGTCCAGGTGCTTGGGCTCCATGCACGGATACCATCCGCCAACGTATACCCATCCCTGTGACCGTCATGTACTAAACTGAGGCCCATACCCGTTGGCGTATCACCTTCGGCGGAAAACATAGGTCCCCAGTAATCATCCCATGAGTACATATCATAGCCGTTGCCGGAAAGATCAACGGTCCCCACTGTCCCGTTTACCTGGGTCACTGGGAAGTCATTCATCACCGCCCCTGCAACGCCATCCTCAAAATCGTAATGCAATACAGTGCCGGCCGAAACAGGCATTACCACCAACAGTGTCAGGATAGACACTATTACATAGCCTAATCGTTCCATAATTAGACCCCCATCAAAATTCAGATTTTCTTAGCTAACAGGGAAATACTTATATTATTTACGTTTCCTGCGAAGCATCAGACCGCCCACTCCCAGCAAAGCAATTGTTGCCGGTTCGGGAATTAACTGATTTGTCGCGAGTGCTTCATCGCTGAAACGGATATTATCCATGTTGCCGTCGACATGATCGACAAACGAACCATTGAACCAGCCTCGTCCAAATGTCCAGTTACCTGTAGGCCGAAGTGAATGGTCGATTCCTGCAGCCATTGTTAATGAACCGACGTTTTGGAAACCATTGCCGTCGAATTGATTGGCATACATATCGAGCTGGTCGCCGTCAGTAACTACGGCAAGATGATACCATTGCCCAGGCTCAGGAATTAATGAAGAGTCGAGCGTGTATCTTTCATCACTAACCGTCGCAAAAGTTATCCGCATGGCATCGTTCTCCCCATTGCTCTGAACATACATCGCTGCTGCAATGTCATCGGCGATTCCTGTCCAGTCGTCCCTACCGATAAGTGTTCGCCAGCCCGCGGGATCATTGAATTTGAACGACAGCTCGATTGTCCAGGCACTTGGGCTCCAGGCACGGATGCCATCGGCCAGGGTATACCCATCCCTGTGACCGTCATGCATCGAACTCAGGCCCATACCCGTTGGCGTATCACCCTCGGCAGAAAACGCCGGCCCCCAGTAATCATCCCAGGAGTGCATGTCATAACCGTTGCCGGAAATATCGACGGTCCCTACTGTCCCGTTTATCTGGGTCACTGGGAAGTTATTCATTGGCATGTCTGCTGTGCCATCCTCAAAATCATATTGAAGAATAGTAGTACCAAAGGCAACACTGTTTACCAGCATAACCACTACGAACAATTTAACAACATTTCTCATCACTCCAGCCTCCAAAAACAAAGTTATATCATCTGAGTTTTCCAGATAACATTGTATATCTTAGCTCAGATATGTAGCTGAGCATCTTTCCCAATAGAATATCAAAAGGAATTAATTAGCTCAATCGAAACGGAACAGACGCAGCTAAAGAAATATATTAATGAGCAATTGGCCATCCATAGACCGAAACCGGTGAAATCCCTCCTTGGATTACATATCAATTCTACACCTACAGCGGCCATAAAGTCAAGCATAGAGTTGCCATATTCTCAAAGCCACATAAAAACCACGATATGATCCTGCCGGTAGACGGTTGCATCCCACCAAAACCATAAGGTGCTAAACGAATGACGGACAGTCTGGGAGTAGATATAATGCCGGCCCATTGAGAGGAGTGTTCGTAATGGTACAAAAAAAACGGTATGACCGAGAATTCAAATTGGAAGCAGCCAGGCTCGTCGTTGAGCACAGCTACACTTTACTTTACAAAGGATTCGCCACAAACAACTGGTCAATCCGCCAGTGGATTCTCCAAATCAGAAAAGTGAAAATGGCTTGAAAGACATCAGGCTCTATACTGTTATTACTTTGTTGCACAAATCTATTTGCGAAATCCAGGTTTATACAAAAGAAAAGATACGTGTAAACCTGTCTGAAAAGCAAATCGGGAGAAAATATGTATAGGGACTCCCTTAGACCACAACGCAAGACGTTGGGTAAATATCAAAGTATGCACAATAAGCTGACAACGTCTATTACGTCAATCGAATAGACATCGACAGGTCACACAAACCAGACCGTGGGAAAAGGCGTCAATAGATTGATGCCCAATGAGGCGAATACAAACCTTGCCCCACTTTAGGCAAAGAAACCACTTCTGCCATCATGGTCCGCTTGTGCATACCTCTGGCGCGATACATGCCATTGCAGCTATGCACCAGCCAAACACGAATAATAAGTTGAGCGTAGAGTTAAAGAATCACCCAGATTCTCCAATGTTAATTCTACCTGAAAAACAGCCCTCACGTCAAGTGAAAAACGTCAATTCACAGAGAATAGCCAGAGCCTGACGGTCAAAATGAGGTATTCCCAAAGTAACCTTGAGGGCTTTATTAAAGCACGGCAACGACCACCCTATGCACGATGAGTGGTTCGGCACACTGCTATTTGCGCTTGGCGCTGCGAGAAAGCCACCGTAAAATCTTGCTCAGCGCATAAAGGTGCGCGTAAGATGTCTGTTAGTCTAAGATTGTATGGAGGTATATAGATGCGGTCCACACCCACACACAAGCATAACCCGAAAGCTCAGTCCAATTGCAGGTGCTCCAGACAAGTTAGGAAACGGCCCTGGATGTGGCTACTCTTACCTGTCATAGGTTTTGCTGCATTCGTCTGGTTCCTTATTCGCGTCATTCCCAAGCCAACCAGGGCGACCTATCCCTGTCAGCGCATGGCATTTCCATTGGCCTCAGGCTTCATAGCCTGGCTTTTGGGCCTGGCGGTTTCACTGCGTACATTTCGAACCGCCAGAATTAGCCTTGCACGCAGGAAGTATCTCGCAGCCGCAATGGGATTATTCGTAAGCATCGCGGCCCTCTGGATCACAATGAGCCTCACCAATGAAAAGATGGTGCTCGCTCAGGAGCCAACCTCCAATCAACCTATAGGCGTTGCTCAGGGCGTTAATCCGGGCAGAGTCGTCTGGGTGCATGATCCCGATGCCACTGATTGGCAAGGACCTGGCAATGGTAACTGGTGGCGCGATGGTCACACCGACCAGGCCCACGTGAACCAGATGATGTCAAAAGCCGTTCAGAATCTGACCGGTGCGAGCAGTGATAAACAAGCATGGGATATGCTTTTCAGATACCACAACAAGGCCCAGGGTAAAGGTGATGTGGGATACAAACAGGGAGAGAAAGTAGCGATCAAGGTGAATTTCGTTGGTTTCCTCTGGGGTATGGGCACGGTCGATGCCCGGACATACGAGCTCAAGGGACGAAGAGACTACATGAATACGTCACCCCAGATGATGCTCGCCTTGTTGAAACAGCTCGTGGAGACCGTCGGAGTCAGGCAATCCGATATTACACTCAGCGATACTATCGCTTACTTCGCAAAAGAATATTACGAGATTCTGCATAATGCGTACCCGGATGTGCGATACGCCGACTATGGTGGCAAAAATGGCTGTGTTCAAGCAAAACCCTCTGATGTTCCCTTCTATTGGAGTTGCAAGCCAGAAGGAGTCAAACAGGACTACATACCTAATTACTTCGCACAAGCGCAATACATAGTCAACCTCGCCAATTTGAAAGCACACACAGGAGCAGGCGTAACGCTCTGCACAAAAAACCATTATGGCTCTCTCTGCCGAACGCCCGTCGAAAGGGGCTTCTATAATATGCACCCAAGCGCATTCTCCAAGGAAACCGGGGTATACAGGGCTTTGGTTGATCTGATGGGGCACTCGCACATTGGTGGAAAAACCGTGCTATACCTGCTCGATGGTCTCTATTCAGGCAGGCACCCCAAGGATGCGGCCCCTCTAAAGTGGAAATCGGCGCCTTTCAATGGAGACTGGACCTCAAGCCTGTTCGCCTCACAGGACCCTGTAGCAATTGATTCTGTTGGTCTGGATTTCCTGCGGGCCGAATACAAGGATATGCCACACATGGTGGGAACCGATGATTATCTCCACGAGGCCGCTCTGGCCGACAATCCCCCCTCGGGCACATTCTACGATCCCGACCACAAGGATGATGTCAAAAGACTATCGAGCCTGGGTGTTTATGAACACTGGAACAATAATACCGACAAGAAATACTCGCGGAATCTTGGGAAAGGCAAGGGAATAGAAATGGTGGCTATTACTCCAACCAACAACGACAAAAAGCAAGGCATCATTGCAGATGGAGCAAAGGTGGTCGAACTCGCAGACGGCTTCGAGTTCACCGAAGGCCCCGCCGTAGACTCAGAGGGCAATGTGTTCTTCACCGATCAACCGAACAACCGTATATGGGAATGGACGGTGGACCAGGAGCTTGTGCTCTGGCACGAAAATCCAGGGAGGGCCAACGGAACCTACTTCGACAGACATGGAAATCTGCTCACCTGCTCCGACGAGGACAACCAGCTCTGGCTCATTGATAAAAAGGGCAACGTCAAGGTATTGGTTAAGGATTATAAGGGTAAAAAACTAAACGGTCCCAACGACCTATGGGAGCGCCCCACAGGAGGCATCTACTTCACCGACCCATTCTACAAACGGCCCTATTGGAACAGAGGCCCAATAGAACAGGATGGCCAGCACGTATACTACCTTTCGCCTGACAACAAGACGCTCGTGCGTGTCGCCGAAGACCTAACCCAGCCCAACGGCATTATAGGTACGCCCGATGGCAAAACTCTATACGTCGCCGATATCCGAGGTGGCAAGACCTACTCCTACAAAATCGAAGAGAATGGGACGCTGTCCAATAAGAAGCTATTCTGCTCTATGGGTTCCGATGGCATGACCATCGACAACGAGGGCAACGTTTACCTGACGGGCAAAGGCGTCACAATATTCAACCCCCAAGGCCAGCAGATCGAGCACATCCCGATAGACGCAGGCTGGACCGCGAACGTCTGCTTCGGCGGTAAAGACAGACACACCCTATTTATCACGGCGTCGAAGTGTCTGTATGCCATTCAAATGCGCGTCAAAGGTGTTAATTAAATCTTAGGAGACAACACAATGGGCCGGATTATATATATAGCGTTAATAACTCTTTCATTGGCTGCACTGATCCAGGCGGCCGAGCCGATCGAAGTCGAGCTTGTTTCCGCCACTAAAATATGGGACAAAGCTCCCCACAATGCTTTCACGGATTTAATCCGCTGGAAGGATAGCTTCTATTGCGCATTCCGCGAAGGCCACCGCCATGTCTCAACAGATGGGCACATTCGCGTATTACGATCCGATGATGGCGATTCGTGGCAATCTGCTTCACTGATTGGCATGACCGGGTACGATCTGAGAGACGCACATCTATGCTCCACACCTGATAAACGCTTGATGCTCGTCGGAGGCGCCGCCCCTCGAAAGAAAGACAATGATTACTGCCCGACCGGCACGTTCGTGTCATTCTCAGCAAACGGAAACGATTGGACCGAACCCAAAATCGTCGTCGAGCCTGGCAGATGGCTCTGGCAGGTTACATGGCACAAAGACAAAGCTTACGGCGTAGCATACGGCAACGACAGCAACAACAATAAACCATGCTCGCAATTGCTCACAAGCACAGATGGAACAAATTTCCACATCCACGTAGACCAATTCCTTCAGGGTGGCTGGCCTACTGAAGCGACTGTCCGCTTTGCAAGCGATGGCACATGCTACGTCCTCAGCAGACGTGACCGAACCGGTAACGAACCATCAAGCGCAATGTTTGGTATCAGCAAAGGCGACTATAAAGAATGGACCTGGTACGACCTCGGCGCCGAATTCAACGGCTTTGGCGGCCCTAATTTTCTCCAAATCCCCTCCGGGCAATGGATCGCCACAGGCCGAATGCACCAGGGCGGAGCACACACAGCACTGACCCTGTTGGACGTTGAAAACCACAAAATGACAAAGCTCCTGAAGCTGCCCAGCGGCGGTGACACCAGCTACCCGGGCCTCGTATGGCACGACAACCTGCTGTACGTAAGCTACCACTCCAGCCACGAATCCAAAACCAGCATCTACCTGGCAAAGGTCAAGATCAAACCAGTGGAGTAAACGTCAGATGCCTGTTTGAAAATTGGAAGGAGACAATCATGAGCAGGAAATTGTTCGGTTTAATGATATTGCTGTTGATCGTTACTTCAGCAGGATATGGTGCAAATGAAAAGAGTCTTGTCGCTTCTGGCGCGAAAGTTGAGAAACTCGCAGGCGAATTCAGATTCACCGAAGGCCCGGCCCGCGACAGCAAAGGCAACGTATTCTTCTCTGACATCCCCAACAACCGGATTCACAAATGGTCACTGGATGGCAAGCTGACTACGTACCGAGAAAACTCTGGCGGTGCTAATGGCCTGTTCTTCGATAAAAAGGGAAACCTTCTAACATGTGAAGGCGGCGGCCGCAGACTGGTCTCTATCAATCCAAAGGATGGCGAATTGACTGTGCTTGCAGACACGTATGATGGCAAAAAATTCAACAGCCTCAACGACCTCTGGATCGATCCGAAAGGTGGCGTCTATTTCACAGACCCGAGATATGGCAACCGCGACGGCATGGAGCAGGACGGCGAGCACGTGTATTATCTGGCGCCCGACCGAAAACAAGTCATCCGCGTTATAAATGACATGGTCAGGCCCAACGGAGTAATCGGCACACCAAACGGCAAGAAGCTCTACGTTGCGGATCACGGTGCCAATAAGACGTATACCTATGACATCAAGAAGGATGGAATGCTGGCGAACAAAGAACTCTTTGCCCCACAAGGTTCGGATGGAGTAACCATCGATAGCAAAGGTAATATCTATCTAACGTCAAACGCCGTCTCAATCTACGACAAGAAGGGCCAAAAGATCGAAACGATAGATGTGCCAGAATCCCCCGCAAATGTGTGCTTCGGCGGCAAAGACAGAAAGACATTGTTCATAACCGCTCGAACTTCGCTTTACGCTGTACAGATGCGAGTGAAGGGAGTCAAATAACCATGGAGCTTTTTTACAACGAGGTATATCAGTGCCAGCTTGACACTGAGCCGCCCTGCCAATATATTGCTATTCACAGTTTTATATATAAAATGTGAAAGGCGGTAGCTGATGACGCATAAGAATAATCATCCTGACCGACGTGATATTCTGCGTAGTTTTGGCATTGGGGCTTTAGGCTTTGCCCTTGGGACAAACCAATTCGGCGGCGCCATAGCCAAAGCCTCTCAGGGTAGCCCTCAGACTCAAGGCGGAAAGCTCTTCAAAAACACCCCTGACATCGCAAAGGTCGGCCTGGTCAAAGGCAACGACAGACGGGAAATCACATATCAGGCGCTAAAGAATATCGGAGACGATGTACTCGCCTCGATAGGCCACAAACGCATTTTGATCAAACCCAACTTCGTAACAACAAACAAGCAGCTCGCCGCCACGCATGTCGACGCCATTCGAGGGATCCTCGACTTTTTAACGCCGCACTTCAAAAACCAGATACTCATCGGCGAGTCAACCGCCTTTGGAGGAGGAACAACCAGCGGATTTGAAAATTACGGATATCTTCCCCTGGAGAAGGAATACAACGTCAAGCTTCTCGACCTGAACAAGGAACCGTGGCAATACCGTTACATGATCGGCAAGGGTCATCGTCCGATTCCCATTCGCATCATTTCGACATTCCTCGACCCCGATCTTTATGTAATCTCAGCAGCGAAGATGAAAACACACGACCGTGTTGTCACTACCCTGTCTCTGAAGAACGTGATCATGGCCGCTCCGTTGAACGACTACAAAAAGAATGATAAGTGGCTCATGCATAGTGCATTCAATTTTTCAAAGGAGGCTGTGCTGCACTACAACATGTTCCACTTAGCTCAGAACGTCTATCCCGATCTGGGTGTAATAGACGGCTTCGAAGCAATGGAAGGAAACGGACCTGTCGGAGGAACGCCGGTCGACACGCGCGTAGCTCTGGCCAGTCTCGATCCTCTGGCGATGGACACGCTGGCTACAAAAATGATGGGATTCGATCCGAACCAGATCATGTATCTCTCCGCGATGGCTGAGGCGGGCATGGGCCAGGGAGACTTAGCCAAAGTCGAAGTGATCGGCACGCCCGTCGCGCAATGCCAATACAAGTTCAAGCCACACGCAAAACTGATCGACGTTTATGGCTTTGGGGCGTAATCGCTGGATATTCCTGCATAAGACAAGCTCGCCGGACTTGATCTACGCAGTGACCGTCGGAAATTCCCTACAACGGCCGCCCCATCAGGCATAAGCATGGGTCGCCTAACTCAGTTATTATGTTGAAGATAATGCAGGACTTCGGTCCAGGTGAAATTGGCTTGGCAACGGTATAGCTCATCCGGATATTCCGAGAATAGCGCTCCGACTAATTCTCTGAACTCAGCCGCCATACTGGTATTATAATTCATCGTTTTGACCTGTTGCAGCGCAGGCGCCTCACGTTCTATGGCCGAAATGACTTCCATCAAAAATTCCAACTGTCCATGTAGATAACTGGCATACTCGTCAGCTTCAGTCAGGGCCTGTCTAATGGTAGCCAACAGGTCTTTTCCATTCCTGGGCAAATCCACACTCTCGGCAGGGAAACTCATGTCCCGAGGAGAGATGTGGATGGAACGTTCTTTCCCTATCCGTTCGCTGACAGTTCGCCCATCAGGCGACAGCAGTTTATTGTGGCCTGGATCGGCCCGTGACATTACATCGGTGCTGTTAACAATGTCATTCACCTCCTGTGCGAGCCGTAGGACCTCCTCTTGCATCTGTGCCTTTTCCGCACGTGAACAGTACCGATTCACCGCCTTCTCGGTCAATTCCTGCATGGCGCCCAGTGCCTGCCGAATTGTCCGCACCGCAGCCCCTATCTCCTGCACGCCTGAAATGGCTCTGTTCACATCACAGATGCCCACACCAACGTCCGCAACGTCCGCACGAACGAACTGCCGAATATTAGAAATATCGCTATCTGTTTGTATCACCCTGCACCCCACCTCTCACCAATTGCACTACACACCTATGGCCCGATTGAGAAACCGACTCCCACAAAGACCTGAAACGACTATATATACTCCCCCCGTTTTTTGACCTGAAACCAGGAGATTCAGGTGTCACTTAAAGCATAAGAAAAATACGCCTCTATTCCAAATTAACACCACCAATAATCCCCACTTTCATGCTTATTAAGTGCCGAACATTTTCTCTCTGAACACAAAAAAGACTGCTCCGAGAATACACAAACCCGCCCACAGATAATCCATGCGAATCTGTTCTTTCATGTAGAGAACCGAGAAAGGCACGAAAATAGCCAGGGTAATAATTTCCTGCAGTATCTTGAGCTGTCCGATATTCATGACCTCGTGCCCAATTCTATTGGCTGGAACCTGAATCATATACTCGAAAAATGCAATCCCCCAGCTTATAACCGCCGCTATAAACCATGGACGATGCGACAAATTCTTCAAATGGCCGTACCATGCGAATGTCATAAACACATTGCTACAGCACAGAAGCAATGCCGCAGTAATAATCGAGCGCATAAATCACCTTTCAAAACACTAAGAAACTGATATATACAGCGATGTTTTTCTACAAGCAGCAAGGCTCACAACAAATCCCACTGCTTGGAGTATTATCTCAACTCCCCACTTCCAGGCAATACCCAACCAGCAATTTGCACAGAGAAACTGCAACGAAAATATACTGGTCTAATATCCCACTCGATGCTTTATTGTATTCCTCGTTCAATCTCCCTGGTTTGGCGAAGCGCCCACTTTGCCTTATCAGACTGTGGCATCTCGAACGATCTGAGCGCATCTAAAAGCGATTCAGGCTCATCTTCAACAAGAAACAAATCGCGATGAACCTGCTCAATAAAATCCTCCGCAACCGCGTGATCGACGAAACGAATAAGATTATCGAAATAATGACAGACGTTCAGTAGGCCGCAAGGCTTTGTGTGATATCCAAGCTGTGCCCACGTCAATATCTCGAAGAATTCCTCTACGGTGCCAAGCCCTCCAGGCAACGCCACAAACGCATCCGAAAGCTCCGCCATCAGCGCCTTGCGCTCGTGCATGCCATCCACAATTCGAAGGTCCGTAACTGCAGTCAGGGCCAGCTCCCTCTCGAACAGTTCTTTGGGAATCACCCCGATTACTTCCCCGCCCCCATCCAGCACTGTTTGGGCCAGCACGCCCATCATGCCAATCTTGCCACCGCCATAAACCAAACCAATTCCATCCTGGACAAGCATATCACCCAATACCCGGGCCGCCTCCGCATAATCCGGCTGTCTACCAACCCCACTGCCACAATACACACACACTCGCTTCATTAGTTGCTACCCTAAGAACTACATATTTCGACGAACATCAAACACATTACACATCACTACAGCTATCTGCGAGAACGATCTTTCAACCGCCTTTGATACGCAATTTTGCCTGATAGATCCACACGGCCCTGCTGTTTCAAAAATCCATCTATCAGCTTGGCATTCCTGGGCTGGTAATACTGCAATAATGCCGCTTGCAGTCTTTTTTCGCTTCGCCCGCGTGGAACATAAATCCTCTTTCCCCTCGAATCCGTCCCGGCTACATACATCGCAGTCGATAAACTCAGCGGAACAGGCACGAAATCCTGAACCTGGCGCGGATGCCACGAGCGACCGACAAGATACTCCGTAAGCTTAAGCGCATCCGTATTCGTACACCCTGGATGCGCGCTGATAAAATATGGAACGAGATAAAATTCCCTGCCCGCCTTTCGACAAGCAGCCCCAAAATAATCCTCAAACTGCTCGAAAAGTTCAAATCCAGGCTTTCCCATAAGCCCAAGAACATTATCACAGTAATGCTCCGGCGCCACCTTCAGATGGCCCCCAACAAAATGGCGAACGAGCAAATTGACATAGTCCCGGCTCTGCAACGCCAAATCGTGCCGAATTCCCGAAGCAACGTAGACATTTCTCTTTTTCCGCCCACTACTCTTCCACGCAGCAAACGCCTCCATCATTCCAATCAAAGGTTCATGATCCACCTGAAGTTTCTTGCAGACAGATGGAAATATGCAACTGGCCCGCCCACAGCTCCCGGCTTCAGAGCAGTTCATGCCATACATATTCGCCGTAGGCCCACCGATATCACTTATCGTACCTCTAAACCGGCCGTCTCCAGCCAACCTGTCAGCCTCGGCCAGCAAAGATTCCACACTCCGAGAGCTGATTTGCTTTCCCTGATGAAAATAAATCGAACAGAAAGAGCATCCCCCGAAACAGCCCCGATGGCTCGTTATGGAAAACAAAACAGGCTCCAAAGCAGGAACGCCTCCAAGATTGTCATATCGAGGATGCCACCTGCGGCTAAATGGCAAATCGTACAACTCGTCCATCTCCGCACTTGTAAGAGGCCTGGCCGAAGGCAGCACCACAACCGTCCCAGCCCCCTGATCCTGAATCACTGGCAAACCACCCGGATGTGCCTGGCGTTGATACTTCATCTGAGCTTCCATAACCAGCGTTTTGTCCTGCTCCTGCTCAGACAACGAAGCCAGCCGCACGCTGTCCGACGGAACTGCTACATCCCGCACCACCCTGTAAGCCGTACCATGAATATCCGTCATTTGACCGATACTCTCGCCTTTGTCCAAACGCCGTGCAATCTCAGTAATAGCCAATTCGCCCATCCCATGAACCAGCAGGTCGGCTTTCGC
The DNA here is from genome assembly GCA_964649005.1 of uncultured Pirellulales bacterium. Classification (GTDB taxonomy): domain Bacteria; phylum Planctomycetota; class Phycisphaerae; order Sedimentisphaerales; family Anaerobacaceae; genus CAZGMJ01. The sequence goes on along the minus strand of CAZYMD010000086.1, from coordinate 1,015 downwards.
ATCAATCAAAACAGAGCGCATAAGCTTGTCGGCGATGTAGTCGTAGTGAACCAGCCTCCGTAAGCTGGCCTCCAGGCCGCCTAAAACAATAGGAACATCTCGATACGCCTCCCTCGCACGAGCCGAGTATACAAGCATAGGCCGACCAGGCCGAAGCCCCAAAGCCCCGCCCGGACTGTATACGTCTTCCTTCCTCCGATGCCCCATAGACGCATAGTCATTCAGCCGCGAATCGATACACCCCGTTGTAATCCCCCAGAACAACCGCGGCCGACCAAGCGAACGAAACGCATCCACACTCCGCCAGTCAGGCTGAGCCAAAACCGCAACCCGATACCCCATCTTCTCAAGCCACCGCCCAACCAACGCAACACCAAACGATGGATGATCGACATACGCATCCCCCGTAACAAGAATAACATCCGCCTGTTCCCATCCCCGCCCGCGCATCTCCTCCGCACTGCTTGGCAGAAAATCACCTTTATTTGCTTTCCTTCTTACCATCCGTCCATTTTACCACAATTTCCAATTCCCTGTTCAACCATAGTCGGCGCATAGGAAAAGGCCGGCTTCTATTCGAAACCGGCCTTTATAATTCCTGGCGATAACCTACTCTCGCCCCGAAGGACTACCATCGGCCTAAACGAGCTTAGCTTCTGAGTTCGGAATGGGATCAGGCGTTTCCTCGTCAGTATAGTCACCAGGAAACTCGTTAGATCCGAGCCATAAGGCCCGGTGCTATTCACTTATCAAAAACAAGTCATACACAGATGCGGATACAAGCGACGGCGTTGATTTGCCATTCAATCAAGGATTGATATGGTCAAGTAATCGGGCGTTAGTACCGGTTAGCTGAATGGATTTCGCCACTTACACACCCGGCCTATCAACCAGATAGTCTATCTGGGCCCTCTCTGGACCGAAGTCCAATGGAATCCTAGTCTTGGGGTAGGCTTCCCGCTTAGATGCTTTCAGCGGTTATCCTTTCCCGACTTAGCTACCCGGCGGTGCCCCT
>CAZYMD010000085.1:0-19974 GCA_964649005.1 uncultured Pirellulales bacterium | reverse complement strand
CTGTGAGTCAGGCTCTTCTGGATTGGGGGGTAGTTTGGAGGTGAAGTGATATTTTCCTGAGCCTACTACGTAGATGGCGGTGTTGGCTTCGGTTCGGATGAAGACTACGTGTTTGGCTTTGTCGGCGGGTTTGCCGCTTTCTTTGACGTCCACCGCTCTTGCGGTGGGGACGTAGACTGTTGCGGATGTGTTGGTTGGGATTGTGATATCGAGTTTGAATGTGTCCTCAGTTCTGCTCCATGAAGAGGCGATTGGGCCATACATTGTGTTATGGGAGGCTTTGGCCCATTCGATATCGCCGACGAGTCTGGGGTGGATAATGCTGTGTTTGAAGCCGGGCGATTTGGGGTCGGGATTGATTCCAGCCAGGGCCTGGTAGAACCACGCGCTGATGTGGCCAAACATTATATGGTTGCGAGAGGCATTGCCGTCCCACTGCTCCCAGAGGGTGGTGGCGCCCTGCTTGAGCCAGTTTCCCCAGCTTGGATAGTCCTCTTTGGTCGCCATTGTGTAGACGACGTCGGGTCGGCCATTTTCAGTCAGGGCGTCTATCAGGTACTTGGTTCCGAGGATGCCTGCGTCGAGGTGGCCGCCTTGGCGCTCGATGTTGGCGACGAGATTGTCCACGACACGCTGCTTATGTTCTTTGGGAACCAGATCGTGATACAGGGCGCAGCTCATCGCGGTTTGTGTTCCGCCTGCGTAGAGGCCTGTCTCGGGATTGAAGAACTCGCGGTTGAAGGCCTGCCTGATGTTTTCTGCGAGAACCTGGTATTTAAGGGCATCGTCTTCTTCGCCCAGTATCTCGGCGATCTTCGAGACGATAAGCGCGTCGCGATAGTAGTATCCGGTGGAAGTCACCTTTTCGGGCGTTTTTGTTTTTGCGGGAACCCAATCGCCAAGGCCGATGGCGACGATGTGGTTGTCCGCTTTGCTTGTCAGGTAGTCGACGTAGCGTTTGAGCCTGTCGTAGTGGTCGGCGAGGATTTGGGTGTCGCCGCAGTACTCGTAGAGATACCAGGGGATGAGGACGTAGGCGCTGTCCCAGGCGGGTCCGTTGCCCCATGCGTAACCCCAACCGCTTGTGGGGACGATGCCGGGAAGCTCGCCTGTGTCTCTCTGCTCATCTTTCAAATCGTTGGCCCACTTGGCGTAGGCCGAGGCGGAATCGAAATTGTACAGTCCCTGTTCGGCGGCGAGATGGGCGTCGCCTGTCCAGCCGTTCTTTTCGCGGTGCGGGCAGTCGGTGGGATAGCCGACGAAGTTGCTGATGTAAGACCAGAGCGTACGCTGTTGTATTGCGTTGAACAACTCGTTCGAGCACTCGAATGTGCCCGCAGGTTCGAAGGATGTATGTACGACGCGGGCTCGGAGCGTATCGAGCGTTGGCTTGGCAGGCAGGCCTGTCACCTCGACGTACTGGAAACCATGATACGTAAATCTCGGCTCCCATGTTTCTGTGCCTTCACCTTTGAGGATATATGTGTCTGTTTGCGGTTTCCACTGCTTGATGTGCTGGCCGATCTCCTTCTGGTCGACTGTGCCATCGGGATTGAGGCGCTCGCCGTATTTCATAACGACTTTGGCGCCTCCGGGCCCTGAGACTTTGAGCTGGGCCCAACCCGCCATGTTCTGGCCTGTATCGAAGACGTATACTCCAGGCTTTGGCTCGGTCAGGCCTATGGGTTTTATGGTCTTCATTATTTTGATGGGGGGGCACATCTGCGCGCTTAGGTTTCCGTTGGGGCCAGGGACTACGAAGGCGTCTTGCCAATAACTGTCGTTGAAGTCAGGCTCGTTCCATCCGGGAATTTCGAGCTGTGCATCGTAGGTCTCACCATTGCGGATGCTCTCGAAGACTATGGGGCCGGTTGACACTTTCCACGTTGCGTCGCTGACTAATGATTGGGCGGAGCCGTCTGTGAACTGAATATCGAGCCTGCACAGCATTGTTGGCCTGTCCCGCCAGGGGGCCTTGTCGAAGTCCCAGACGGCGCGGGTGTGCATGTTGTACCAGCCGTTACCTGCCACCACTCCGATGGTGTTGTCGCCCCGGCGAATCTGTTTTGTGACGTCGTACGTGACGTAGAGCACTCTTCGGTCGTAGCGGGTGAAGGCGGGATCGAGGACGTTGTTGCCTATGCGTGCGCCGTTGACGTAAAGTTCGTAGTAGCCCAGGCCGCTGATATAGACGCGTGCTTCGCTGATCGATTTATCCGCGACAATGGTTTTTCTGAAGAAAGGACTGGGCTGGACATTCTTGTATCCATCGGCTGATGGCGGGGCGCTGATCCATTCTGCCCGCCAGTCGTCAGGGTCGAGTAATCCCATCTCCCATGATGCGGGTTTGCTCCATCGCGAGGCCTTGTCCAATGTGTCCCAGACGCGCACTTTCCAGTAGCATCTCATTTTAGATGTAAGCTTTTCGCCTGTGTAGACCACGTGCGCCGAACGGTCCGACTCGACTTTGCCTGAATCCCATAAGTCTCCGGTGTCGTTGTCGAGGTTTTTTTTGCTGCTTGAGACGATGATCTGGTACGCAGTCTGCATTTGCCCTCGCCGGCCTGACTTGAGAATCCAGTTCAATCGCGGCTGCGTGAGATCAATACCAATCGGATCGGAGAGGTATTCGCACCGCAAATTCGTGACCGTCGTCCTGGACGAGCGGGAGCCCGATGAGGCGGCGCATCCACTGAGTGACAAAATGATTAGAGCCGATAGAATTGCTGATAACTGTCTCATTTTGGACAACCTTCCATGTTGTATTTCTCCATGACCGCCATGCTGCTGCACTTACGAGGGATTGGCGAACACAAACATTGCCCGTCTGGCCACCAAGCTACTGCTTAACTTGTTTTGCTCGATACTGAATGTAGGCCTCGCGAATCGCCACGTAGGGCTCGAAAGCCGTTTCCTTGAAGGACTCGTACTCTCCGGTTTGGAATGACTTGTCGTTCGTTACTCTTACGACGGTTATGGCGATCGAGTCTTTTCTCGGTTTTACGTATCGCACCGGATTCAAGAACTGATCGCCAACAAGGCCCAGGGCATCCCTGAAGGTAGATGGACCCAGTAGAGGCAGGACGATGTAGATGCCATTGCCCATTCCGTGTTTACCGAGAGTCTGGCCGAGATCTTCGTTCGTTGGTTCGAGGCCACGCCTGGTTCGTGCAGGATCTCCAAGACCGAGCACGCCCTCGGTTGTGTTGATTGCGAATCGGTACAGTTCCTTGCCTGCGGCGGATTTTTTGCCTTGTAGCAGGCAGTTCACAAAACGGACCGGTGTTGTGAGATTATGAAAGAAGTTGCGGATTCCGGATCGAGCCGGTTTTGGCAGCATAGCCTTGTATGCGTTGGTCAGGGGCCTCAATACCCAGTAGTAGAGTCTGTCGTTCAGATGATACATCATCCGATTCAAGGGCTTCAAGGGATCGGATACATGGACCTTCTGATCGTCCAACTCCTCTTCGAGCAGGTCGAAGTCGTCGTCGGCGCTTTGAGCGGCCAGGCGAACATCGCCGGCGGAAACGAGAAGGCTCGCTCGTTTTGCCGATGCTTTTTTGCCTGACGTGCCACAGCCGGCGGTCAACATAGCCACAATTACGATTGTCAAAGCTTCGAGTTTCATATCGTCCTCCATGACGGAAGCATATTATCTCCTGATAATATACTATCGCCTCGTCAGTCTCAACTCTCTTTACCGAATGGTTTTGCCATAATCAGCAATTGCGGCAGGAGCATCAGGTCGGCAAGAAGCGCCACGACCATGACGAATCCGGTAAGCAGGCCGAAATACACGCTGGGAATGAAATTCGACAGGGCCAGAATGGAAAAGCCGACGATAATAGTGATCGAGGTGTAGTACATCGCATAGCCTATGCTTCCATGACAGCGATGCATCGTGCGTTTGTAATCCCGGTTTGCCTGGAATTCATCCTTGAACCGGTGTATGTAGTGAATCGTGTTGTCTACTGCAATTCCCATTGCGATGGCTGCGATAGTAATCGTCATCATATCGAGAGGTATGCCGAGCCAGCCCATCAGGCCGAGAACCGCAGCAACAGGAAGCATATTCGGAACCATGGCTATAAGCGCCAATTTTAACGATCTAAGCAGAAGCACAAACATTACCATTAGCAGCAGCATGGTGACACCCAAAGTCAGTATCTGGGAGCCGAACAGGCTTTGGAGCATGTTGTTGTACAAAACCAGCATGCCGGCCAGGTGAACTCGCTGCTCGTCGATTCCCAGTTTGTCTGTCAAATCCCTTCTGATCTTTTTTAGAAGCTCGTTTCGCCTGAGGTTTTTGTCCGAATCCCTCGCTCGGACCCAGAATCGCGTCTGGCTGTGCTCGACCGAGACATAGGGCCTGACCAGCGTGGTTTTAAATTCGTCGGGCGTCTCGCTGTACAGCAAAGCGAGTTCCAGGCTATCGAGTGGCTTGCCTTTGTTAAGCTTCTCAGCGACGCCCACAATGTTGGCCAGCGACAAAACATTACCTGTTTCGGGCAGTGAGTAGAGGTACTCGTGCACTGCCTTGATTTGCGATATCTTCTCAGCGGTGAACCAGTATTTCGGATCGTTGGCGTCCTGGTCAAGTTCATCGAATTCGTCGAATATGTCGTCGCTTTCCGCCGAGGTATTCTCAGTTGTCTGGGCGGGAGCGGTTGGCCCATCGAAATCTATTATTACATCCAGAGGGGTGGTGCCGCCGAGTTGCTGGTCGATCGTTCTCATGCCCCGGTAGATCTCGGTGTTCTTGTCGAAGTAGTCGATAAAGGAATTTTCGACCCGTAGTTGCGAGATGCCGACGAAGCCGGCAATGAAGACCAGAGCACTGATAACTATGACCGCGGCTCCGTGAGCCTGGGTAAATCTTGCCAGGGTGGGTGTAAGCGTAAAACGCATCGCCAGCCTGACGTGCGGCTTGTCCTTCGGCATTAGCACCAGCACGGCCGGGAAGAGCAGGAAGGTTACGATCAGAGAGACAACAAGGCCCATTATCATCATCCAGCCGAACATGACGACCGGAAGTATGCGGCAAAGCACCAGCGATCCAAAACCGGCAATAGTGGTCAATACCGTAAATACGCATGGCTTGAGCTTCAACCGAATAGTGTCGAGGATGAGTTGGCGATTGGAAGCCTCGGGATTCTGCGAGAGCAACTCGCGATATCGCACTATCAGGTGAATCGCCAGGGCCATCGTGATGATTAATTGCAGGGAAATGAAATTGGAGGAGATGACTGTCACCTCCCACCCGAACCACCCCAACAGGCCGATCATGACGATCACCGAGACGAGACAGCACAGCATCGGGAGGAATATCCAGCGCCATCTCCTGAAAATGACACCCAGCATGATAATGATGAACAGCAGCACTCCCAGACCGAACACCTTCAAGTCGTTCTTGATAAAGGTGATCATGTCGTCTGCGATCATGCTGACACCGCCCAGGAACAGATCGGCCTCGCTGCGGAAGTCGTCCATGATCGTTCGCACCGTTATAATGTCCTGGTGACGCAGCCGCTTCCACTGGTCTCGATATTGTCTGAATCGTTCAGTTGCCTCTTTGAGTTCAATTTGCTCAGCAGGGGTCAGCGGGCCTGAATCCTGCTTGCGTCTAAGCTCGTTGCGGTGACCGAGCAGATCGTGATATACCCCATCGTCCGTGAACTTCACTAACAGCGCCGTGGTTTTCGAGTCCGGGCTGAGCAGTAAATTTCGGTAAAGCGGGCTGGCGCTAAGTTCGATCCTGGCAAGTTTCCTGTCGGTCTTTGGTGATTCGAGTGTGGGTAATTCTGAAGTAAGCTCCTTGAGGGACAACGGAGGGCTTTCCAGCAGAGGCACATCAAGAATGGACAGCACCGACGAGACTCGTTCGAGGGAAATCAGCCGTTCTTTGAGCCTCCCCATGGTGGCGAGTGTCTTATCCGAGAACAGGTCGTCTTTGGGGGTAAATGTCAGGACCAGAAAGTCGCTTTGCCCATATCTGGAATTCATCAGACGCGAATATCGCAGGTCCTCGTCGTTCTCGATAACCAGCGTTTCGGCCGAGGCGTCCAGCCTGAAATTCCTGGCCTGGAAACCGAGAAACACAACCATCGCCAGCATCAAAAAAATGATTATCCGGGGATATTGCAGGACCACTCGGTCGAAAAAGAGCAGTGTCACTGAGTGGCGTTTTATCACGATACGGGTCCGACTCAACAAATTACGGCTTAGTGCTCTACCGGCTTTTCCAGCCGAGCCAGGAGGTCATCAACGGATCCGCTACGAAGGATATCGTTGAACTGAGAGCGGTACGTTAGAAGGATGCTTACCCCCTGTATTTCCACGTCATAGATTTTCCAGCGTTTTTCCACCTTGCGAAGCTTGTACAGGATGACCACTTTCTTATCCTTGTATATCAGCTCCATGGGGACGTTGATGATCTTGCTGTTGGTCTTGTGCAAGGCGGGCTTGAACGAGACAGTCTCATTTGTGTAGAGCGTGATCTTTTCCCGATATGTGGTCTTGAGCCGTTCGACGAAAAGCTTGATGAACTTCTCCTGTTGCTGTGGATTCAGCTTGGGCCAGTTCTCTCTGCCCAACGCGAGCTTGCCCATCACTGCAAAATCGAAAATCGGGCAGATTATCTTGTCGATCTTCTTCTCTTTCGCCTTCAGGTCCATCTCCTTGTTCTGCAGGACCGAGGCAACTGCATCCCACTTAAACCTCAACAGTTCTTCCGGATCGTTCGGATCCTTGCAGTTGGGGTCTTTATCTGCTGCAAGAGCGTTCTGACTCAATACTAAAAAAACCAGAAGGGCATATCGAAAGACTTTCATGCCTTACTCCTTGTATATTAACTTCATTCGTTAAAAAAAGATTCTACCTCAAAGACCTATAAGGCCGCAAGTTCGGCCTTGTCCCGCACTACCCCCATTGATTTGACCAGGCAATTTCAGCCTTCAAGCGGCATACTTGCCGAGTAGTTCGGGGCTTCCTTGGTTATTTGGATGTCGTGGGGGTGTGATTCGCTGACCGATGCGGCACTTATACGCACGAATCGCCCCTTTTTCATCAGTTCTCTGATGTTCTTAGCCCCACAGTAACCCATGCCCGCTCGAAGCCCGCCGACCAGTTGGTAGATAAAGTCGCTCAACGAACCGCGATACGGAACCCGACCTTCGACACCTTCCGGAACAAGCTTGCTTACTTCAGTTGAGCTGCTCTGCCCGTAACGTTCGGCTGAGCCCTTAACCATCGCCCCCAATGAACCCATACCCCTATATTCCTTGAATTGTCTGCCTTTGTAGATAACAAGCTGTCCAGGACTTTCCTTGAGTCCCGCGAAGAGAGAGCCTATCATCACACTCGACGCCCCTGCGGCTATTGCCTTTGTAATGTCGCCCGATTGCTTTATTCCGCCGTCCGCAATGACTGGAATGTTATGCTTTCGAGCCACTGTTGCACAATCGACAATGGCCGATATTTGGGGAACACCAACGCCTGAAACCACACGTGTAGTACAGATCGCGCCTGGGCCTATGCCTACTTTTACTGCATTGGCACCGGCCTCGATCAGGTCTTCGGCGGCTTGGGCCGTGGCTATGTTACCCGCTATTACGTCTATATCGTATTCTTTTTTGATCTTCTTAACCGTATCTATCACATTTTGTGAGTGACCGTGGGCGGTATCGACAACGATTATGTCTGCATCGGCTTTGATTAGGGCCTCTATTCTCTCGTATTCGTGGACACTAACTGCCGCCCCTACACGCAGTCTTCCTCGATTATCTCTTGCAGATATGGGGTATTGCTGAACCCGGTCGATATCCCTCATCGTGATTAGTCCCGCCAGCTCAGCGTTCTTGTTGACCAGCAGGAGTTTCTCGATCTTATGTTTCTGGAGGATTTCCTTGGCCTGCTCCAGGGTGGTGCCTTCCGGCCCTGTTACAAGGTTGTTCTTGGTCATGACTGTACTTATGGCCACGTGGTAGTCTTTTAGGAACTTCAAGTCTCTTCTTGTGAGAATCCCAACGAGCTTCTTGCCATCAACAATTGGAATACCTGAAACGTTTTGCTCGCTCATGAGGTCCTGCGCTACGCTCACCGGCTCCGATGGCGAGAGAGTAACCGGATCGATGATAACTCCATGCTCCGAGCGTTTGACTTTTGCCACTTCGCGTTTCTGGGCTTCTACGGACAAATTCTTGTGTATGATGCCGATTCCGCCCTCCTGCGCCAGGGCGATGGCCAGTGCTGCTTCGGTAACCGTATCCATCGCGGCGGAGATGATCGGAATGTTGATGGTTATGTTGTTGGTTAGTTGTGTGCTCGTCTGTGTCTGGCTGGGCACAAGATCACTTTTCTGCGGTATCAGCAGCACATCGTCAAAGGTTATGCCTTCGGCGACAATCTTACCCTTTTCCATTTCTGTCTCCGGATAACATTTATGCCATATAGCGTTGTTTCGAAAGAATACAATATAGTATAGACAAAGGGGGCCGTCAAATGCAATTGACAGCCCCCTTGAGTTTACATTGATCGCACAAATGTGCGTTTTTAGTTCTGGGTTGTGAAGGTTCTTAAACCTGAAGACCAGCCGTCGCTCCGGCCGAACGTGTTTTTCGCCTCGGCCCAGTAATAATATCTTTTGCCCGGCGTCAAACCCGTCAGGGCCTGGTTGAATATATCACCTGTACTGGCGTAACCGGTCCAGGCCGTACTGGTTATCCACATATCACCTGATGTCCAGAAGTAGAACCTGTACTCACACTGACCACCACCGTCGTCGAGGATCTTGCCTCGCAGCGTTGCGGTGTCGGTTCCGATGGTAATTACCGATTCAGTCTGAGCGGTAGGGTTGGCGGTTGCCAGGCCGCCGAGAGATATTATCAGATCCACTGGCGAGCCACCTGATACTGGGGTGGCGTCTGCAGGGCTCTGTCCGATTACGCAGCCTATCGGCACCGTGGCATTGTACTGTGATGTAATCGTTCCAACAACCAGACCCGCTGCGTTAATAGCGGCTTCCGCATCACCTTGAGCCATTCCACCAACATCAGGAACCACATATGTTGTGATGCAGAACTCATTATCGCTGACGTCGTTGACGTTCGGATCGTTGACATCGCTGATACACACAAGGCAGTCCTGTGAATTGCCCAACAATTGCATCAGTTGTATTTCCGCCGCACTGAGAGACCTCATGAATATCCTGACCTCATCGAGCGAATCGTTCAGGAAGTCGTCGGTTAGCGTGTCTATGCTTCCAATCGCCAAGTTAGCGTCGTTGGAGATGCTCCCAGATACGTCCGCCGTTCCCTTCAGCTCACCGTCAATCCACAGCTCAGCCTGATCGGCGTTTCGCTGGGCGACCACGAAGTGCCACTGGCCGTCGTTGTAGTCTTCGACGGATGTGACTGTTGCATCCGTCCCGTCGGTGTTGAGATTCAAGGAGAGCTTGTCGCCAGCGCTGGGGCCGTGCTCGAGTTTATACCATGTGCTGGAATTACTCGACGAGCCTTTGCGTAGGATATCGCCATCGACGTTCTCTCTGGTTTTTATCCAGACTGCGACAGAGAAATCGTTCGGGCCTGGATTGAGAGTATCCGCGTTGGGAACGACCAGGATGCTCTGGCCGCCGCCGGAGCCGGTGCCCGTAAAGTCAAACGCACCGCCTGAAACGCCTGCATCGGGTATCCATGTGGGTACGCCTGGCGGGTCGAGCAGTTGACCATCATTGCCGAAGGCGGAGTAATCATGCACGACGCCGCCGGCTGTGTAGTCTTCGCCGAGTGCTGCTTCGTTATCGAAGTGGAAGTTCAGCACAGCGTCCTCCGGCATCGCCGGCACGGTCCAGTTGTACTGCTTCGGGTCAGCGTTGGGCACTGTGGCAATTTGATGCCATGTTGTGCCGGTATCCAGAGAGTACTCGATGAGCACATCGTTGATATCCGGTGCTGCAAGCCATTCGATCATAAACGGGTTGCCGCCTAACAGGCATTCACCACCGTTCGGGGCCTTAACTTCGATAGGCTCGAACAACGTTGTGAATGTTAGCAGCCCGGAGTCCCAGCCGTTTTGCCCCAATGCATTTATGGCCTCGGCCCAGAAGTAGTACAACGTTCCAGGATTTAGCCCGGTGATAACCTCGCTGAACGAGTCTCCCGAGTGAATGCCGCCAGTCCACGCAGTGCTGGTTACCCACGCATCGCCTACTTTCCAGTACATAAAGTGGTACTTGCATATACTGCCGCTGTCACCGAGAAGCCTGCCGTTAAGTCTGGCGCTCGACGAACTGATATCTGTGGCCGGATTTGTGGCTACAGCGACGTACCCGTCCGCCTTTGGCTTCCATGGGCAATAGTCGACGTTGTTCGATACGCCATCTCCCAATCCGTCGGCATTCTTCAACATATCGACGGTTGCAGACGTGCATGGTGGAACCTCCGTGACGCCAAACGGATCGAAGGGACCGCTCCAGTGGCCCCAGTAGTTGAATTCGGCTTTAACCACACCCCAGCCTGTGTTGCTGATTCCAAAACCATTGCCATGAATTTCTGTGTTTGTGACAACAACGTTGGTTAGAACTCCTTCGAACCACAATCCCAGGCCACCGTTGTTTACTACTTTGGAGTCCTGCATCAGGAAATTGCTGACGACAGTATCACCGATGTAGAATCCTGGGCAACCTGAGTTGTCGATCACAGTATTCTTGACTGTAATGCCGCTAAATCCCGCCGGCGCGGGTGTCCACAAGACAATTCCCCACCAGGCGCTGCCGCTAACCTGGCAGTCTTCTATCGATAGGTTGGCGACCGGTCCGGTCTCGGTTGCGTAAAGGCCACAGCCGGGATTGCTGTCGTTCATGACTGTGTTCTTTATAGCTATGTTACTGAGCGTTCCCTGTAGATAGAGGCCATAGCTGTTCCGGCTGAAATCAGAATCGGTTATGAGCCAACCGTCCACAATCACGTTGCTGGCTGTCCTAAGACCTTGCCCTGTGTTGTCCACCATCTGGCAATTCGTAATCTTCATATCGGAAACAACGCTATCGTTATGTATTTCCATACCTTTAGCGCCGTTCAAATCCAGAAGAAGATCTTCGAACGTCGTATGATTGACGTCGGTAGGTCCGCCTGCCTTGTAGATTCTTATTCCGTCATATATCGCCCCGGTTACACGTAGGCCCTTGACTACGAGTCTATCTACCGCCGAGTCGCCCCCTTTTTCGATAAGGATACCGAAGTTTCCTCCACTTGCGTCTATTATCGTGCTGCCTGCGCCTGCGCCTTGCAGGACCAGTTGTTTTTTAATCAGGAGATTCTCAGCATAGGTTCCGGGGAAAACGTTAACCGTACTGTTCTCGACACCGTTGATTCCCTGCTGAATCTTCCCGAAGGTATTATACTTCCAGATCAAATTAGGATTAAAGGAATTCACGTCAGTCTGGTTGTTCCAGTCGTCGTTTACCCAGACCTCAGGCCTGTGAGACTCAACGTTAAAAGCGGCGTTCAGGCCGGTCATGCTCCACACAATAGAATTGTCGGATCGCTTTACTTGAAGTACAGCTCCGTCAGTAAAGGAGGTGGTCGTAGTCCCTTGCTCTGCTATGAACACATAGCCGTCCGGTCCCCATTCAGCATCACGTGGGTTGTTCAGTCCTGCGATCGTCCATCCAGGGGTTGCTACCGTACCGACGGGTGCGGAACCAGCAAGGGGCACCGCCCATGTCCATTCTGTTACTGTGCCGAGGGGACGCTCTGTTACGAGAATCCCGCTGGTGCGCCTCTCAATATCAATGGGTTGGGTAAATCCTGTCAGTCGCCAGTTGGCTACCGGGGCGTTGTCAAGGTACTCAGTAACAGTACCGGCTCCAGTCCCTGCTCCGTTAAATTCTGCTACCCAAATCTTGTGGCTACCGGCATTCTTGGCGTCAACGGGACCATACAATCCCGCTATTTGCCGCACTGGCGTCGTAGTGACTGCTGAATAGTTGCCTTTGTTCCACAACGCTACACGACCCGCCCCGTTTGCCCCACCGGCATACTCTGTTATCAATACACGATTTCCCGATCTTTCAGCGGCATAAGGCGTGCTTAAGCCCGTGATCTGCCACGCGATTGTTCCTGACGTCGTCCATTCAGCCACCTGCCCGCCCTGGAATTCTGCTATCAGCACATTGCCGTTTGGCATCAGATCGGCATCAGTGGGGCCATTTAGGCCGGTTATCTGCCAGACTATTGCTCCGTTGTGATCAATTTCGGTTACCGTGCCGGCTCCGGCTACACCGCTTGCATATTCCGCGATCAGCACGTTGCCTTGGGCGATACCGGATGACATCAGCATCACGGCCGCCACTGTACAAATTATTGCTGTTAAAGTCCTCATTTGTGCATCTCCTCAATCTTTTCTGCTTTCAATTCTGACAAGTTTTGTCTGCTCGCTTTTCGCTACCGCCTCAGTGCTCCCTATATTCTGCCTCCTTTCTTAAATGGTACACCTTCACTGGACATGGTGCCTGCCATCCTTGAGCTGTGCAATTCTCCCATTTTACCTATGGCACGGCTTATCTGTCAAGGAATATGTCCTATATTAACAATATCTTAACGTATTCCAATTAGTTTCCAATATTACCGATCATCCCGGCAGTTGGGTCCTAATGGCCGATCCTGCCCACATTGACCTGGTAAAAACAGCCATTCGCGCCCCACCTATTGTGCATAACAAACAGCCTCAGACAGCACATTCGGATAGCGACCCATAGCAAAGCTGCTTTGATTTCGCTGGCATGCCCGGCACAATACATTCAATGGCAATTGGACCGACGGGAGAACGAGTTACTAAGCAGCCCTCGCGATCTTGGATGGATTCCGTCCTGGGCATAAGGTTAAACGCTGTCTGCTGTTAAGCGCAACCTATCCATGAATGACTGCTAAAAATGAACTTTCTGCATATATTGCCCTCTTTACATACTCCACTCGGACACTGATATGCGACATCTTGAATTGTTTGTGAATAACAATCACAGGAACCGGTGAAAAGACAAGAAACTCAATCAGGCGACACACACAGCATTTTTAAATTGTCTGCCACCAAGCTCCATAGAATGCTATCACTCCATAATATTTCCGATGCCGAGGGAGTCAATAGGAAAAACAGGAATTATCCGAAAACAAGATACGCCATGTAGCGTTGTTCTGAAGAAATACAAAATAAAGGAGCCGTCGAATCATTTGACGGCCCCTTGCGTTAACATTGTTCGCACAAATGTGCGCGTTTTAGTTCTGGGTTGTGAAGCTTAGTAGCCCGGAAGACCATCCGGCGGATTTTCCGAAGGAGTTCTTGGCTTCCGCCCAGTAATAGTAAGTTGTGCCGGGCTGGAGACCTGTTAAGACCAGGCTGAATGTGTCTCCTGTACGAATACTTCCCGTCCAGGTTGTGCTGGTTATCCACATATCGCCATACTTCCAGTAGAAGAACCTGGACTGGCAGGTACCGCCTCCGTCGTTGGTAATCTTACCTTTCAGTGTTGCCGTATCGGATCCTATAGCAGTTGCAGGTTCTGTTTTTGCAACAGGAATTGCGGTGGCGGGCACGGGCTTGGGACCAAGAGATATAACCAAATTCACAGGTTTGCCCGGACATGCCGGCGAAGCGGCCGCTGGGTCCTGGCTGATTACGCTTCCCTTGGGCACTGTATTGCTATATGCCTGGGTGATTGCTCCAACCGTCAAGCCTGCTGCGTTTATGGCGGCTTCCGCGTCAACTTGCGCCATCCCAACTATGTTGGGAATCACGCATGTTGTGATGCTGAACTGATTATCGCTGACGTCGTTGGTGCCGGGATCGGCGGCATCGCTTACGCATACCAGAGACTGATCCGAATTGCCCAGAAGGTTCATCAACTGGATTTCCGCCTGGCTGAGCGACCTCTTAAAGATCCTGACTTCATCGAGCGAGTCGTTCAGGAAATCGTCGCTTAGCGTATCCATGCTTCCTATCGCCAAGTTGGCGTCATTCGAAATGGCGCCCGATATTGGCGCTGTACCGTCCAGCACTCCATCGATCCACAGTTCGGCCTGTGCTCCGTTTCGCTGGGCGACAACGAAGTGCCACTGATCATCGTTGTAGTCTGCACCTGAGGTTACGGTTGCATCCGTCCCGTCGGTGTTGAAGTTGACAGACAGTTTATCTCCCGCGTCTGGGCCGTGCTCGATCTTGTACCATGTGCTGGAGTTGCTCGACGAGCCCTTTCGAAGAATATCGCCGTCAACGTTCGATCTTGTCTTTACCCACACAGCGACAGCAAAATCGTTCGGGCCTGGATTCAACGAATCCGCATTGGGAACGACCAGGATTGCCTGACCGCTGCCGTGACCTGTTCCTGTAAAGTCGAAGGCGCCGCCTATGACGCCATCAGTTATCCAGGTAGGTACGCCGGGAGGATCGAGCAATGTGCCGTGATTGTCGAAGCCGGAGTAATCGTTGACTAATCCTCCGGCTGTGTAGTCTTCACCGAGTGCTGCTTCGTTGTCGAAGTGGAAGTTCAGCACTGTATCCACAGGCATCGTCGGTACTGTCCAGTTGTACTGCTTCGGGTCTGTGTTGGGTACTGTAGCGATTTGATGCCAGATGGTCCCCGCATCCAGCGAGTATTCGATCAGGACATCTGCGATGCCCGGACTTGCCGACCATTCGATTGGGAAGTTGCTGCCGCCGAGGAGGCACTCACCGCCATTGGGCGTTTTCACTTCAATCGGCTGATTCAAAGTCGTGAATGTCAGGAGTCCGGAACTCCAGCCGCAGGTTCCCCAATAGTTGTGCACATCAGCCCAGAACCAGTACTTCGTGCCTGGCGTCAGTCCCGTAAGGACTTCACTGAAGAGATCACCGGTGTTTACGCTGCCGGTCCAGCCGGTGCTGCTGACCCATATATCGCCGGACTTCCAGTAGTAGAAGTTGTACAGACAGGGCGTACCCCTGTCATTCATAACTTCACCGTTCAACTTGGCAGAGGTATCGCCTATATCTGTCGCCGGCAAAGTCTTTGCTGTCGGAACCGGAAGCATTCCCGTCCACGGACAGTATTGAACATTATCAGTTACACCATCACCCGGACCATCAAAGTTCCTTATCGTGTTCACAGGAAGCCAGGGTTGGCAAGGCGGTACTTCTACTGTACCTAATGGATCGTAAGGACCTTTAATGTGGCCCCAATCATTGAATCGGGCGTCGACCACTTTGGTTGACGAGACGTTATCAACGCCCGTACCATTGCCCGCGATGATGTTATTATGCGCGGTAACATCTGAAGTGTCAGCGCTGTTGTAGCCGACAAAAATTCCGGTTGAACAATTTGTGATCGTACTACCTGCGATCTGGGCCTGTGTGCCGGCACCGTAGAGCGTTGTTACCATAATGCCGGCGGAGGTTGAACCATCCGAAGAGGCTACTCCGAGGCAGTCCGAAATCGCGCAGTTCGACACAGTTATCTGCGCTCCGGCACTTATGTCGAGTGCGTAGTCCAGCCAGTCACCGGCCCCTTTGCCGACATAGGTGTTGCCTGTGAAAACGGAACCGTTAATACCGGCGCCAAAGTAAAGGGCGCCCACCCTTCCAATCTGATTGAAAGTTGAGTTGGTTACGTCTACCGGTCCGTCGGCGCCGAAAGCGACGACAGCAAGCCCCGAATAGTATGGTCCGCTCTCATCATACTTGATGTTGACAAAATCAACGTTGTCGATGGTTCCCTGGCCCAAGTGCCGAATAGCCTGATAAACCTTGTATCCGCTTCCATCCAACACCAGGTTCTGCATGTGAAGCGTCTTGCCGGGCTTTACGAGCCACCATCCGCGTGCGTCGCCGGCAGTGCCGGTATTCTGATTCGTCATCACTATCGGCTTGCTTACTGCATCGCCTATTATCGTAACATCCTTGTTGATGACGATCTGCCCATTTTCAACATACGTGCCTGGCAAGACGTGAACTGTGCTGTTTTGGACAGCACTGATTCCATACTTGATCTTCCTAAAGGCATTGTAATTCAGAGTCAGGTTGGGGTTGTAAAGGTCCACGGCAGCCTGGTTGACCCAGTCGTCGTCAACCCAGACCTCGGGCCTGTAGGACTCAACATTGCATGGAAAGCTCAGGCTGGTCTTGCTCCACGCAATTGAATTGTCGGACCGTTTTACCTGGATTACAGTGCCGTCCACATAGAGCGGCGCAGTGCCCTGCTCTGCTATTAATACATAACCATCCGGTCCCCATTCGGCATCACGCGGATTGTTCAATCCACCGATCGACCACCCTATGGTTGCTACTGCGCCGACAGGCGAAACACCTACCGGATACCCTGCATTCCATTGCCACTCAATTACTGTGCCGAGGGGGCGCTCTGTGACGAGAAGTCCTTTGTTACCGAGCTTCTCAATATCTACTGGTTGAGTGAATCCAGTCAGTTGCCAGTTGAATCCAGGTGCATTGTCCAGGTACTCAGTAACAGTGCCAGCTCCGGCCCCGGCCCCATTGAATTCTGCTATCCAAACCTTGTGGGAGCCAGCCAACTTGGCATCAATGGGCCCGGACAGGCCTACTATCTGCCAAATAGGCGTTGCTGTGGTAGTATTCCACAATGCTACACGACCAGCTCCATACTCTGTTATCAATACCCTATTACCAACTCTTTCGGCAGCATAAGGCTGATTCAAACCTGTGATTTGCCATACAATTGCCCCTGCGGTTGTCCATTCAGCTACGCGCCCACTCCACTCTGTTATCAGCACGTTGCCGTTAGGCATCATATCGACATCCCTGGTACCACTGAGGCCGGTTATTTGCCAGACAATTACTCCGTTATGATTGTATTCTGTTACCTGATTGGCGGAATACTCTGCAACCAGCACATTTCCTTGAGCCGCCCCGACGAGGATCAAAATCAAGGCTGCTCCACACACTATTGCATTTAAGGCTTTCATCTGTGTATCTCCTCATAAGATTCCGATGAAATTTCTGAGGAATTTTTAATTCCCCACTCCTTGTCGCATTTTCATTCCCTTCTCAATAATTCTCCCTTTGCGTTTTTCCCATGCACATTCTCCTTTCACCCCCATTTTAATTATTGCCCATTTCCATACGGACACTTTTATCAGGATCGCTATATTTGCAGCCCACGCTGATGATTGAAACAGCTTATGGGCGAAGCGGTCTATATTAACGCAAATAATACTCTAATAAATCATATGTAATCCCGATAATACAAATGTAATTCTGAGCGCATGTAACTCTGCTTTAATCCGGTTTATATGAGATAAGGAATCGAACGTAATCCGACCTGTACGACCGGCATTAGCGAGATCAAATCAATACCAGAATGCTTAATTGGGCGAAAAGGCGTGTCGTTTCAGGCACTCTGGCACAAAACTTTCCAATATGTTTGTATCTTTTAATAATATTGCAGAAATAAGGATTTTCAATAAGAATCATGAGAAAAATAAAATGGAATTGTTTTACGTACTGGACTTGTTAGGGAAGCTCAAATTAAGAGCAAAGCGCAAGCTTTTGTTATTGTTAAAATGGATAAGATGATTTTGTGGCATTCGGGTTTTTAACAGGGATACGGTTAAGATATAAAAAAGGCCTCAGTTTCCAGTCGTAAAACCTCTCAATCCCGATGCCCAGCCTGTACTTCGGCCTTTGGTGTTTTTGGCTTCTGCCCAATACCAATATTGCGCTTCTGGTTCCAGATCGGTCATGTTGTGGCTGAAAGTTTCGTTCTGGCCGGCATACCCGTTCCATGAAGTATTAGTTATCCACATCTGGCCCTGTCTCCAATAGCAGAACCTGTATTGGCAAAGCCCGCCACCGTCGTTGGTGATCCTGCCGCACAGCGTGGCATGATCCCGCCCGATGTCAGTTGCAGGTTCTGTTTTTACCTGCGGTTTTGCAGTTGCATCTCTGCCAATAGACACGATGATATCCACTACCGATCCTGCAGGTACAGGCGTATTTTTTGCCGGTTGCTGGCTGATTACTCTTCCCGCCGACATACCCGTCGTGTGTCTATACGTACTCGTTCCCAGAATCAGCCCAGCTGAGGCGATTGCTTCTTTAGCCTCAGCTTTGCTCATCCCTCTCAAGTCCGGGACTGTGTGAGTTGTGATATAGAATAGCTCGTCGCTGACGTCATTAACGTTCGGATCGCTCGCATCGCTGATACACACAAGGCACTGCTGCGAATCGATCTGTGGGACGGTCCAGTCGCATTGTCTGTACCGTTCAGTGTTCGGTATTGACCTGAATTGGCGCCAGCTTCGCCCGCTGTCCAGAGAATACTCAAGGACGACATTATTGACATCCCTCTCGGCCAGCCAGTTGATTATATATTTGCTACCGGCCAGCAGACACTCTCGGCCGTTGGGCGATTTGAGCTCTATCGGATCGGCCAGGGTCTCGAATGTCTTAAGTCCGGAATCCCATCCATCAGTTTGTTCCGACGAACTCTTCGCCTCGGCCCAAAACCGGTAGGTCGCACCCGGGGCCAAACCAGTTACGATCTGGCTGAAGAACTCATCTGCAGGGTTGCTATCTGTCCAGGGCGTGCTGCTTACCCACATATCACCATCCGCCCAATAGCAGAATCTGTGCTTGAGTGAACAGCCGTCCTCATTCTTGACGATTCTCGCCCATAACGTGGCGTCTGTTGTCCCAATGTCTGTGGCCGGCAGCGTGGCGAGCTGCAGACCGATGCTGGACCAGTACAGGCATTGTACGCCGGTCCCGAGGTAGTCGGAGATCAGTTCAGGTGTGCCGCTGCCTGTATAGGCGTAAACATAGCCTTCTCCCGACGTTGAACTGTCGTACAGCGCCCCGGCCTCTCCGCCGGTGCCGAAATAGAGCACATTATCCCCGTCGGCAAGCATTGAGATTATGCTATCCGGCGCGGTCCAGACGAAGGTGCGTCTGTTGGATGATTTAATACGAGCAAGCAGGCCGTCATTGTAGGCAAGATAGAGATAGCCCTGAAACGGTTCCAACTCCCAGATGTTATCGCCGGTATAATCCAGAACGACCGACCAATTGATTCCGTCTGTGGACCGAAACAGCCGCCCTGCGAACGCTGCTGCATACAACGCCCCTGCATGCGGAGCGAAATCGTAAATACAACTACCGGACTGAAACGAGTCGTGAAGACAATCCGCACCGTCGTAGCGCCCGAATTTGTCCCACCAGATATCGCCGAGTTGAATACATTGAGGTTTCCACACATACATGGCCCTGATTCCGCTCCAGCCGTCTACGTAGCCGACGAGATCGAAATCGTCTTCGCCTGTGTTGAGGCGGTACATCTTGCCTCCTCGCCACGCGGTGCCCGCATACAAATCGCCATTCCACACTATCAAATCGCAGACCTGATTGTCCAAATCGCCATCAATGAGACTCCATTCTGTGCCCTGGTCGTATCTCCAGACAGATCCGCTGCCATCCTGTGGATCCGAAACGGACATCGTGCCGGCATAAAGCTGTCCCTTGAATTCGATAATATCCAAGACCGCATATCCAAGGGGCTCGGAAATCGGTTCCCACGATTTGCCGCCTTTGTACAGGTATACCTTGCCCGGATTGCTTGTGCCGGCATAGAGAAAACCCGTCTGTATCGCTAATGTCTGTGGTGGTCGTAGCGTTATCATCGCTAACGCAAGGGCCACAATTCTCGCTGTTTTCGTCGTAATCATGACCTGAGCCTCCATGCCCCAAATCGATTTTTCAAGTACGACCAGGATCAACATAAGCCGCTTGTGTCCGACTGCGTGAATCATTCGGCATCCGCACACGACCTATAATTACTGCCTTTTTTCTCCGCCAAGGCAGGTTCAAGTAAAGTTACACCCTGATAACAAACGCTCCTGACAATGTCAAGAAAAGAAATGGGTTTTTATATCGATTGGCAATTGGCCGATGAAAATCGCTGCCGGCCTGATGATC
>CAZYMD010000084.1:0-20106 GCA_964649005.1 uncultured Pirellulales bacterium | reverse complement strand
GAACCTATCGGCTAAAAGACCTACAACACATTATTATCGGGACGGAGTACTAGCAGCCGAACAATGATTGTAGTTTCACCGAGTTGTTCTCGGACACTGGTTGTCTTTTTTCCTCTGGCTTTGACAACGCCAGGGCTTTTGCCCTTATCTTAGTGCATGATTTTGATAAATCGAAGGATGGCTGAATTAATGGTTCAACCATTGAAGACTATACAGCGAATTCCATATTGTCTTGTCCTTTTTCCCTTTGCGTCCGAGCGAAGCGAGGATTGAAGATTCTCTCTTAACTGATAAATGCCCAACTATACAAAGCTCAGTCCGACCGGCTCGACTCGAAATCCTTGCCCAGCGTTTTGAGGTACTTCAGATACTCCCCATCGGTTGACAGCACGAGGACAGAACCGCTGCCCAGATTCTCTTCATAGCTCTTGAGGGTCTCCAGAAACGAATAGAACTGCGGATCCTTTGAATAAGCCTCCGAGTAGATCTTGATTGCCTCCGCATCGGCCTTTCCCATTATCTCTTGGGCCTTCTTATATGCTTCGGAGAGGATTTGCTTTTCCTCTTTTTCCTTACGCCCCTCGATTTCCAGCTTTTGCC
The DNA here is from genome assembly GCA_964649005.1 of uncultured Pirellulales bacterium. Classification (GTDB taxonomy): domain Bacteria; phylum Planctomycetota; class Phycisphaerae; order Sedimentisphaerales; family Anaerobacaceae; genus CAZGMJ01. The sequence continues at coordinate 19,506 of CAZYMD010000084.1, read as the reverse complement.
CTTCACCTTCCGAGCGATATTTCGCCGCGATTCTTTGCCGCTCGGTAATCATTCGCTGGTATACCGACTCCTGCACCTCTTCCACATAGTTGATCCGCTTAAAACGAATATCGATGATCTCGATCCCGAATTTCTCAGAGGCCAGCCTCGCTTCCTGGAACACCTCTTCGACGATCTTGTCCCTGCCGTTCTCAACCTTCTGAATCTCACCCGTCGCCTCGCCGTCAATGCCCGTCATCAACAGCATCTCCCTGTCCGAAGTACGCACCGCTTCGATAAGCATATGGCTGGAAATCTTGTTCCGTACCGCCCCGTTGATTAAGTCGTCCAGACGTCCATGCGCCGACTCCTCACGCGTCACCGTCTTGAAGAACATCAACGGTTCCTTTATCCTCCATCGTGCAAAGCTGTCGACCCAGATGTATTTCTTGTCCAGCGTCGGGACCTGAGTAGGCTTACCGTCCCACTCCAGAATCCGCTTCTCAAAAGAGTTGACCTTCTCAACAACAGGTATCTTGAAATGAAGGCCCGCCTCCGTAATCACCCGTTTCGCTTCCCCGAACTGAGTAATCACAACCTGCTCGGTCTCCGACACCGTATACGTAAACGCCGCCAGTAACACAATCAACACCAGCACAGCAATCAAAATCATCAGTGGCTTATGACTATCCATCTTTATTTCTCCCCGACCTGCATCAGGGGCAGCAACCCCTTCACGCCGTCGTCGATAATGTATTTCTTCTCGATCATCGGAAGCACCTTGCCCATGCTCTCGATATACATGCGCCTGCGCGTCACGTCCTCGCTCTGTTTGTACTCAGCGTATATCTGATTGAACCGGCTCGCGTCACCTGTCGCGGTGTTGGTCCGATCGATCGCATAAGCCTCCGCCTGCTTGATCTTCTGCAGAGCCTCCCCCTTGGCTCTGGGGACAACCTTGTTGTAGTCCTCAAGCGCCTGGTTGACGGTCCGCTCCTTGTCCTGCTGAGAAGCATTAACCTCATTGAACGCCGGCTTCACCTTCTCCGGCGGATTGACGTCCTGCAGCTTCACTGCGCTTACACTGATCCCGGATTCGTATTTATCCAGTAGGTCCTGCATCTTCCGCGCCGCCTCGACGTTGATAGCTATCCTGCGCGAAGACAGCACCTCGTCGATACTCGAATCGCCCACTACACTCCGCATGACCGACTCGGATACATCCCGGATAAGTTTCTGCGGATCGCGAACGTTAAACAGAAACTTCCTCGGGTCGCCTATCTTGTACTGGACGATCCATTCGACCTCGGCAACGCTCAAATCGCCACACAGCATCAGTGACTCATCGGTGTTCTTCCTGCCATACTTCGACTGCACGCCCGCCTGAAGCGTCCTGTACCCGAACTCATCCTTGAATATCCGCTCGACCTGCGGCTTACTCGCCGTTTCGATAATAGGCCACTTAAATTGCAATCCTGGATTCGTAATCCTGTTGAACCTTCCGAACCGCTGCACCACACCAACCGAGTCGGTCGGAACAACATAGTAGGACGACATCACGAGGATTCCGCCGATCACTACCACCATGACAATCCACGCATACCGCACAAGTTGCGCAGGATCCGGCACTCCAACTCGATAATACTGTTGATTGTTTTCCATATCATGCATCCTTTCCGGAAGAATTGCCCGACATGCCCATCGCAAGAATGTCGCATCTGCAAAAAGCTTCCATCAATTGGCATTTTCAATTTGTCTTCATAGTCGCTGATCCTGCATGCTACAGTCTCTACAATGGCCTGGGATTTTCCATACACACTTCACTGAAGCACTTCTGCAGGATCCAAGTCTCCTAATATCGTAATTTCATCTCAATTACAACGATATTCCGGCAGGTTCAACGGGCATGTGGGGGTGAGGGGCCGAACCAAATGATCATATATGATACTTACCCGGGTGATACAGTGATCCTGAGGGCTTCATGCGTTTTACTGAATAAATACCAGATAGCAGAAAAAACCCCGGCGAGCGATTCGGTGTGGATGCTATCCTTGTTGTAGAAAGCATTCATCGATCATAATCTGTTTGCACGCGACAATATCGACTACTCACTTAATCGGAACTGGTTTTAGTGCCTCCTTGGAGTCGTTCTTGAAACTCAAATTCATGTGAAGATAGGGTGAATGTTGCGTATTTGATCGATCAAATACGCAACGGGTTGCAGGTCAAAAACGACATATTCCAAGATATTTTTATTTTCTGTCGGGCAAGTAACTTATCGCGGGGACGAGAGGGGAGTTCATATAGAAAATTCGACACAAACACGCAACACGGTCCCTTTGTAGAAGCGGTCGGCAATCAGCGGCTGCACGAAAGACAGAGTGAGTGATTAGTTCTTTGTCGTGTTACGACTGAATATGAATCTGCTCGAAAGGAGAAACTGATATGGGATTCGAGCTTGGTATTTTCCGGGACCAGAACTTTGATGCCGACTATGTCGAATGGCTGGTTGATGATCATTCGGCGAATATCCAGAGGCACTTCTGCAAGCTTTGGGATTACTACGCCAATCCGATATTGGAGAGTGTCGGCGGCGCGGGCGACAGGAAGGTCAGCGAATCCGGGCGGTGCTACGTGCAGGCTCAGGAAGCGGGATTGCCTTCGCGGATAACGGGACTCGTTCAGCGACCCGGTTCAGGGGCTTTCGGAGCGAGGGTACTCGGTGATGTGCAGCGGAAAGAAGTCGTTGTCGAGAACGATATAGCGTGGCGTATCAATGCGGCGGTCGATTTTCTTTTCGGCAAGCCGGTCAATATAGTGTCAAAATCGCCGGACGGCCAGAAACGTGCAAAAATTGAGGGGGTTATAAAGGCACTATTTTCTGCGAACGGCGGGATTGGATTCTTTCAGGACATGGCGGTGCTCGGAGGTGTCTACGGTTTCGTCGATTGTTTCGTCAGGCCTGGCGATGAAATACTTCATCTCGCTACCACTTCCTCGGGTTCACACCTTAGCCCAGAAGATGTGCTGCAATTAGCACAGACAATCGATCTGGAGCTAATCGAGGCGCCAAGAGCACTGCCTATCCTGGATGAAAATGACTACAGGACGATCCTTTACTACGTGCAGCATTTCCACCAGAAGAAAAATGCGCTGAGCAGGAAGCGATCGTTTCTTTCGATGATCCTGCCGAGCATACGGGGCAGCGGCCAGAACAGGCAGACGGTTGCGGTGACAGAGATTGTCTCCGGTGATGCATGGCAGAGATACGAGGACAAGGAGCTTGTGGCAGAGGGAGGGCTGCCATGGGGATTTATGCCGGTTGTGCACATTCAGAATATCGCGCAGCCTTACTATTACGAGGGGCTTAGTGACGTCGAGCCGTTGGTTCCGCTTCAGGATGAACTCAATACCAGACTGAGTGATAGGGCCAGCAGGATTACGTTCCAGTCGTTCAAGATGTATCTCGGCAAGGGAATCGAGGGATTCGAGAACAAGCCTGTCTCGCCCGGCAGGATGTGGTATACCGACAATCCGGAGGCTTCGATAGAGGAGTTCGGTGGGGACTCGCCTACACCCAGCGAGGGGATTCACATAGCGGAGATTCGTGAGGCGATGGACAAAGCCAGTGGTGTGACACCTGTTGTGGCAGGAGTTCTGAAGAACAAGCTTGGCAACCTTACCAGCGCAGTTGCGTTGAGGCTGACGTATATGGGGATGCTATCGAAGAACGAGCGCAAGCGGTTCACGTACAGCGAAGGGCTCAAGCAGATATGCAGGATCGTGCTGCGGATGCTCGATAAGGCGGGAGTTTTCGAGACGAGCGCTGCGGACAGAGAGGTTGATGTGATATTTTCAAGCCCGCTGCCTGAGAACCTTACCGAGAAGCTGAAAGAGGCTCAGATCAAAAAGGAGTTAGGTGTGCCTGCCAAACAGGTGCTCAGGGAGTTAGGGTATGAGGACTCGGAGTGGACGGGGCAGAGCGAACAAATGTAAGGGTCGATTCGAGGAGCCTTGTCGCGCAAATGCAGGAAAATCACCAATACGCAGCCAGATTTCTCGACTCACTTCGTTCGCTTGAAATGACATAGTGACTTTGTTCGAAATGACGGAATGACATGGTTTCGACATCGGTTTTTATGTGCTTAGCATCGATTGAATGAGAATTGAGATTTTTGGGAGGTCTTATGAGTCAGGTTGAGACACAGGATGTTCTGTCGGAGGCAGAAGAGAATACGAGTGACGCAGATGCTATTAAATTTGTACCGGTTGGTGAATCGATCCGGTACCGGAGAAGGGCACAGGTTGCCGAGAAGAAGGCCGAGACGTTGGCCGAACAGTTGCAGCAGACGCAGTCGCAGGTGACGAGCCTATCGGAGCAATTGAGCGATATGCAGAAAGAGCAGCAATTGATACGCAAGCTTTCTGCCGCGGGAGCCGTTGATGTGGAGGGCGCCGTAGCGATTGCCAGAGCGAAGCTGAGGGATGATAGTGATGCGGATCTGGACGGCCTCGTTGAGCAGATGAAGAAGGACAAGCAGTATCTGTTCGCGGAGGGATCGAGGATCACGGCTGCCGGCAAGACGGCGGGCGTACGCGAGCGTGTTTCCAATCCGCAGGCCGCGTTGTCAATAGCTGCTAAGAAAGCGGCTACGACAGGTAATCGAGTGGACCTGCAGGAGTATCTGAGGCTGCGCAGGAATTTCGTTTAGCGCTGTGTTTGATAGGTAAACGAGCAGCGATTGCTTCGCTTGCAATGACAAATGGGTATGTAATGACGCATTACCGGCGCTGTGGAAGGCTGCATGAGACGGATTGTTAATAAAAGAATCTAAGAATTGGATGAGTGACACGGGAGCATTCTCGTGAATTGACGGAGGTTTTAGAAATGGCATTTACAGGAAAAGCAACGTATTCAGCGGGTACGACTCTGCCGGAACTGGCCGAGGATGTATCTGATTTGATCGGGATTATATCGCCTTACGAGACGCCTTTGCTGGACGCTTTGGGCAATCCGATGCGGGAGGCGATGAGCACGCATCACGAGTGGCTGGAGGATGAGCTTCTGCCCAACAAGGACTCTATCAACGACAGCACGTACAGCGATCCTGCCAGTGACACGGAGTTTGTGGTTGATAACGGCAACCGGTTTCGCGTGGGCGATCAGATTCAGGTCGAGGGTAGCGAGGAGCTGATGCTGGTGACGGCTATCAGCACCAACACGCTGACAGTGGTTCGCGAGTACGCCGGGACCACGGCTGAGAATCTGGCGGACGATGCGGTTCTCAACATCCTGGGCAACGCGGCCCTGGAAGGTTCCGACAAGCCCGATGCGAGGTTCACCAATCGTTCGCGGTGCAGCAACTATACGCAGATTTTCACTGCGACGGTGGAAGTCAGCGGGACGGACATGGCCGCGAGCCAGTTGGGCCTTGCCGACGAGATGGATTACCAGAAGCAGGAGCGGCTGCGGGAGATGATTCGCGATCTGGAGAACACGGTCATCAATGGCGGTGAGCCTGTGAGCAATCCACAGGGCAGCGGCTCGGCGAGACGGTCGATGCAGGGGATCATTCAGCATCTTGCGACGAATGCCTTCTACACCGGTGACAGTGGATTTCCGAGCGGGACAGGTCTCGATGAGGCCAAGATCAACTATGTTTTGCGAAGGATCTGGGAGAGCAGCAACGGAAACGTCGATCTGATTCTCGTCGGGGGCTACCAGAAACGGCAGGTCAACGCGTTCTGTTCAGACAGCAGGACGTATGCGGCCAACGACAAGACATTCACTGATATGGTCAGTGTCTATGAGAGCGACTTTGGCGTCTGCCGGATCATCACAACTCGGTGGCTGCCACAGGATGCCGCATTGCTGCTGGATTCCTCGCGGATCAACGTACTGCCTATGGCGGGGCGAAGTTTCCACTTCAAACCTCTTGCCAGCGGTGGTGACTACGAGTGCGGCGAAATCATCGGCGAGTACACACTCGAACTGAAGAACGAAGCGGCCCACGGGCTAATTCGCGATCTGAGCACGAGCTAAATGGTTTTGGAGGCTATATAGCGTGATATAGCGCACGCTGGGCTGGAGTGCCCGGTCAGCCTGCGGGCTGCGGGCGCCCGGCCCTGTCACGCCGGAATGGAGCTACAAAGAATGGTCAAGTTCTCGAATGATGTAGACATTTTGAAATACGAGCCAGTGCTTTTCGGGGAGCTTCACCTGCCCTGGCAGGTGCTCGTGGCTGGGACGGGCGGTACGCTGAGCGGAACAACGTTAACCGTCAGCGGGGCGGATTTCGTCGCAGCCCAAGTATCAGCCGGTGGGGTGGCATATTTACGAAGCGACGATGGCTCGCTTGATGGAGCGTACGAAATCGTTTCTGTGGATTCTACTACGCAGCTTACTGTCTCGGTTGTTCGGGCGGATTCGGAAGGCCAGGCGGTGGCGCCGCCGGAGGCGACGGAGATTGCCTATCGCATATGCACGTTCGAACCACAGGCGGTAGAGGCGGCGTTTTTATTGACCGAGTACTTCGGGATAAAACCCGGCAATCCGGCCAGTGATTACGAGGCCGAGGACATAATGGATATCGAGGCTTTACGGAGAGCTTCAACGTTTGCGGTGATTTCCTGCGTGTATGCGATGTTGGCAGGCAAGACAAGCGATCAGGGTTTCTGGAACAAGAGCGTACATTATCAGAAGCTTTTCGAAAAAGCCAGGGCTCGGTGTCAGCTCAGCATTGATGTCGGCACCGATGGAATTGCCGACCTGACTCGTGTTGGGGCGTCGGCAAGACTTGTGCGGGATTGATCCTTCTGATTCAGTGGTTTGTTGATTGTACGGCGGGAGTCTGCAATGGTTACGATGTTGGACGGACAGGCATTGTTTGATGAGCAGCGTTTGGGCGTTGAAGTTGGCAGCCCGGCTCGCGATTCAGTTGAGAGAAGTGTGGCAGGACTGGACGGTTTGCTTAGTATCGATCTTGGATTGCGGGGACGCAGGATTCGACAGAAAGGCGTGTTAAGGGCGGCAAGTCGGGCTAAGATGAACGGGCGAATAGCTGCGATATCGGCCTACATCGACGGTGGCGTACATACTTTCGTTACCAGCAGCGGTGAAGAGTTTGGCGATCTGCGGATGGATTCCTTCGAAGCAGGGCCGTTTCAATTTACGGGCGGCGGTGTCGAGGTTGCTTACGAGATTGTTTATATGCAGTTGTCGGTGAATTCGTGAGGCGATGGCGATGGGACTAATTAGCAGTGGAATAAGTTGGGTGCGAGCATTTGAGTTGCCCTGTGGCATTCGGGATGGCGGCGCATATTACGGCGCGCCTCGCATGGCCCTTGTGAGGTGGAAGGCAAGCAGCCAGTTGAGTGACATACTCTTTCAGGTCTACGTCAACGGTTGCTTTGCCGGAGCGACGATTGATTTGGAGCAACGACAGATGATTGTTCCGCTGCCAATGTCGTTTGAGACGGCGGTTCGGATTGAGGTCTATGCAGTAGATCCTGCAGAAGCCGATACCGACTTCAGCGGCGAGCTGGAGCAGCGAGTGGGTGACAGTGGTCGCGTCCGGATCGTGTTGCTGCGGAGCCAGGCTCTGCCTGTCGGTTCGACTGCAGATATCTATTTCGACAACGCAACGGGTGTTATTGATTACAGTGAGCCGATAAGCGATCAGCCGATACGTATCTGGCCTGCGTGGGGGGACAAGGGTGGATTTGGGATGAGCCGATTCGGTTTCAGTGATTTCGGCTATGACGGCTCGGCGGCGGTGGGATTCGGTAAAGGCAGCTTCGGCAACGGAGAATTCGGCTTCGATGCGGATACGATCGAGTGGATTAGTCCGTTGTTGCCTGACGGCGTGTATAAGTTCGGGATTGTAGTTCGCGATGCAGTCGGCAGACAAAGCGGTGCGACTGAGACCGAAACAGTGACAGTGACGCGTGCGGCGAGGCCGGCGCAGGGATTGAGTATCGATGCTTTTGACACAAAGACGAACGTGTTGGTTTTGAAGATAAAAGAGCAGGGAGAAAACAATGGCTGAAGTGTATCCATCCAACAATGAGCTGCTTAACATTCAATCGGACAGCGAAACCGGTGTTGAGTATATTGCGACAGGGACAGCGCCGTATTATCTGGAGTTTCGCAAGTTGCTGTATCGTTTGCTATTGGCGAGCCGGCGGTCGAACGATTTACGTGTGTACGATGAAGGTGGCTTGGATATCGGTGTTAAGGCCGGGAAGTTCTGGCTCGACACGCAATTGGTCAACTATGCCGGTTCGACGGGCAATGCTCTGGCTGACGATAAGAGCAATATCTACGTGTATCTGGATTCAGCGGGTAGTCTTGTGACCGACGAATACAGTGGTTTTCCAGATATGGCGACGACGGCGCATGTTCGGTTGGCTGTTGTGACAACTTCCGGAGGTGAGATTACGTCGATTAGCGACTGCCGGACGGGTCACAATATGGCTGTGCCTTTTGGGGCGGGCGGAATCCGCAGGACTATCGAAGCTCATACAAGTGATGACACCCTTACCGCCGGCGAATCGGGCGGCGTACATACGAACCTTGGCGCAACCGGGACGATTAAACTGACTTTGCCAGCATCGGTGTCTGAGGGAGTAACTTTCACATTTGCTGCTCAAGCAGCCCAGCAGCTTCGAGTCGATCCGGGAGCGATGGCTATAAGGGACAGTAGTGGGCAGACTGCGTGCAAGTACAAGTGGGCCAGTGCAATCGGGGCGTGCCTGACTCTTGTGGCGGACTCGAACGGCGACTGGGTGACAATCGGCAAGAGCGGAACCTGGACCGAGGAGGCATAAAATGGCCAACGAGATACATATAGACTATGCGAGTGGCGGTACACTCTATGCAGTGATTCGCAACAGCTCCGGCCAGGTGTGGTATCCGGCAGGGGTGACGTTCGAGGATTGGGGTACGAGCGGCCGTGACGCGGACGATTACGATATTGCCCTGACGGACAAGAGCGGTTCGCGATATGTGGGCAGTTTCGATGCGAATATTCCAGCGGGGCGGTATACGTATCAGGCCTTTCTGCAGGCCGGTGCAAATCCTGACGATGGTGACACGCTGGTAAATGGCGGGCAGATCGTATGGTCCGGTTCGGGCGTTATTACCGCTGAGAAACTGCTCGGAAACAAAGCGGTTCAGAACAAGGCGACGGGTGCTATCGACTACTACGATGACGATGGCCAAACGGTGCTTCTGACGTTAACGCCGAGCGATTCGCAGTCCGATTTGAGCCGGACGCCGAGTTGATCCTGTGCTTAGCGCACAATCCCGGAGTTTGGCTGTTGCTGATTTGGTTGATTACGTGACACGAGAGGATAAAAGATGGCTGAAATAAAGAGTAAATACGGCACAAGCAATCAGCCCATAACAATTACGCTTGATTCACTTGCTGATGCGGGTATGCGGGCTTCGACGGCGGTTGACAACAGCTCGACCTGCTTTCTGGATGCGATGGTGCAGTTGAAGATCGTCTCGGGCGCATCGGCACCGACCGGGGACAAGAATGTTCTTGTCTATGCATATGCGAGCGCCGACAGTGGCGTGACATATTCCGGTGGTGCAACAGGATCCGACGACGGTTATAGCGGGGCGGCTGGCCAGCTTATGGACAACTGCAAGTTGCTTGGGATAGTGAATGTGGACGCGGCGAATGAGACGTTCGAATCGGACGTGTTCAGCGTCGCGAGTGCTTTTGCGGGAGTGTTGCCCGAGCGGTGGGGGATTATCGTCAGGAACCAGACTGGCCAGACATTCGGTTATGGTTGTGCGGCTTTTTATCAGGGTGTTTTCGCACAGACGAGTTGAAATGTTGACCCGATGTATGGAAGAGAATCATGTGGCTGGGGATACAATATAAAACCAAATCGCCAACATCACCGAGGATTATCAGCGGCCATTTGCTGTCGCAGGGTCTGATAGGCTGCTGGTTGATGAATGAGGGTGGTGGTGGACAGGTGCGAGACCTAAGCGGGTACGGCAATGCCTGTACATTGAATGGCGAGACCTCCTGGTGTGTCGGCAGGTTTGGTTCTGCCTTGGATCTGGGCGGTAACGGCGACTATGTTGGCCTGGATGCTTCGCTATCTCTCGATACGGTGGCGGACGACCCCAGGACGATATCGGCCTGGATATATCCGCACACACTGCCGGGTTATCCCTACTGCTATATTATCTCGCAGGGAAAGAGCGGAGCGTTCGATTTTCACGTGAGGCTCAGTTCCGGGTACCTCCAGGCGGGTAATACCGACGGTGCCAGCACGTGTTTTCCGACGGCTCTGGCATTGAATCAATGGCAGCATGTTGTGGTTGTTTTCAACTCGGCCGGGGCAATCGGATACGTCAACGGCAGGGCGGGGACACTTGTCAACAGAAAGACCAAGAGTTCCCTATCTGGCAATTGGCTGGAAATAGGCAGGCTGATGACGGGGGCCGGGTATTTCGACGGTCTGATCGATCATGTGATGATTTACGATCGCGCTTTGTCAGCCCAGGAAGTTCAACGGCTGTATCGCGATCCGTTCTGCATGTTTGCAAGGCGATCTCGACCTGCATTGGCGCCGAAGCCTAAGAAGACCGTTAAATGGTGGGCCGGCGGAGTGCTCGAAACGGAACGTTGTTGGCTGCGAGAAGCGTTGTTCAATGCAACGACGGCCAACGGACTGAAGCTGGGAATCACTCTAAGCGGTGGATGGTTTTGGATGCGGCGGTCTGGATGTGCGGCTCTGTTCGAAGGTTGCAGCATGAGGGAAGTCGATTTTGCCAACTTAGTTGAAGTGACAGATGCTGATGCGGGCTCGATTTCACCGCCGGATTATTTATTGCCTGAGAACGGCACAGATCATTTCTACGTGCTTCGGCGATTTAATTCATGTGGTTATGATGAACGGACATTACGTGCTGCGGTCATGATGTCACTCGATCAGGCCGGCGAGCTTTGTAATTGTAGGCCGAACGGCGTTATTGATGCAAGAATCGAACAGGCTGACGGCAATGCAGCGAGGATTCTTTGGGGTTATTGCCCGTTGGGGCAACAGTCGCCGCCTGCCCATTTCAACATCTACTATGACGGTCGTACGGGTCAGATCGACTACGCAAATCCTCTTGCTACGGTTAAGTGTCGAGGTCGCGGCAGTTACGGTTATCAGAGCCATGAGTTGGAGCCGGGCCGATACCTTTTCGCTGTGTGTGCAGAGGATGAGCAAGGGGTCGAGAGCAATTCTTCAGCTATCTTGAAAATCGAAATCAATGATGAGGATCCTACAGCTATTGGAATCTGGTGCGCCGAAAGTGTTTGATAGCCAGTCGAATCGGGCTTGCTGAATCTTCATCTGATTTCATATCTGTATCAGAATTAACAACAAACTGAATGAAAAGGACATGCCATGTCCAACAGAATTGATTTCTTTCAATCAGAGCACACATCTCTCGCCATCCCGGCAGCGACGGTCTCGGTCTTTATTGATGGCTGTCTCTGTCCTGATCTTGTGCCTTTGGAGATTGTTCGTAGCGGCTGGCCTGAGTTCGGCTGGGTGAGGCTGGCCTTGAATGGCTCGGTGCAGCCTGTATCAACCGGTGAAGATAACAGTGACAGTGACATCTGTTCGGGCAAGGCGGTTTGTATCAGGCAATGTTACAACGTGGTGCCGCCCGGCGTGGCGATCCACAGCCTGCCTCTTTTCAGCGGGCAGATAGACACCGTTGAGATGAAACTCGGCTCCGAGGGTAATGAGCTGGACATCGTAGCAAGGGACTTCAGTGCAAATCTGAGGCGTATCACGGTATATGGCAGACGTACTCTTAAGCAAGATGGCTCAAGCGTCATGCTGCCTGGCCTGGATACACTTTTTAATCCCTATGGTAGAGCTAATGCCGGAATTGATGTTGTGGTGGTGAATGGAAGGGCCTATACGCTCTTCGACGTTGAGTCTTCCCAGAGCAAGCTTTGGACCTATGCGGACGTGATAGATTATCTGCTCAGTGAATATGTGCCGGTCGGCCAATTGTATGTCCCTGGAAAAGAGCGGCTTAACTCACTTACTGAAGGCCAGATCGTGCGAGATCTTGATGTAACCGGGTTGAGCCTGCTGGATGCACTACGGCGATGCTGTGAGCGGATCGGACTTGAATTCAAGTTTGTGCCAAGGCTCTCTGAGACAGGACCCGCCCAGGCCATCGTGTTTTACCAGAAGGGCGCAGGCAGGACGGTTGAGTTGTGTTGCCAGAGGCCTGGTGAAAAGCTTTCGATTTCGAAGACGAACGTAGCGGCGATTCACAGCAGCAAGGAGTTTTATCCTGTTACTCACAGGTACGTTGGCCAGGGTGATTTCAAGGTATTTGAGGCTACGTTCGATCTTGTAAAGGCCTGGGATGAAAGCCTTGAAGATACATGCTATGAAACGTTCTCGCCTCTGACCAATCCTGATTTTTATCAGGTCAGGGACGTCTATCGAAAGTGGTGCCTCAACGAAGCGGGGGACTACACCGATTCGCCTTACGGTCAGGGTGACGCATTTGACTTTTCTAAAATCTTTGATACGAGCGACTATACCAGAGAACCTCGCAGGTTCTGGCCCTGTCTGAGTTCGGATAAACAAGGCAGATCACTTGGGTATTACTTGCAAGTCTCTTTCAATGGTGGCTCGACATGGTGGCAGTATTTATACGCGTTCAATAACATGCTCGACGAGTGCGGTATCTGGCTCAGCAGCGACCAACTCGATCTGGATACATGGATTGCGACTGTAAAAGGACTCCTGAAGTTCAGAATAACCGCATCGGTGGTTAGCGACGAGAGGTTGAGTTGTGTCGTGGCCGATGGTCCGATCAATTCTACGGCGCCTGTTATTGATCGTGTCCTGATACTACCGCAACAGTTCAAGTACCGCAGGGTCTCGACCCAGAGCATCTTCTTCGACAGCAGCGAAGAAACACTTGGTCCCGCCGATCAGGCTGACGATACTGTCGCGCTGTATGAGTTCGTTCGCCATCGGAGCTTTTTAACGGAACATGCTATTGAACGGGCGAAGGTTCAGACGCCATGCCTCGATTTTGGCTTTCAAGCCGGTGACAGGATCAGTATTGGCGCACTAAGCAGAGATCTGCTTTCACTCAAGAGCGACAATCGCAGCATATGCTGGATCGAGCGAGTTCATATAGACTTTGTCAAACAATGCACCGGTTTGGATATCGTTCGCATCAGAACATGATATTAATCTCACATTCCAGGCGCCCAGTATCGGTGTTTGCTCACGTCGGCCGTTTGAAGTAATCGTAACCAGGATTATTGTTGAGGGCAGTTCTTATGGAAAGTCAGGAGATTCTGGAGCGAGTCGCCAGGACGAGTTCGCCGGTCATGCAGGAAGTGGCGACTGTCACCTCACCCGGAGCGCGGGCCGGGGCATGGGCGATAAAGGTAAAGAGTCTGGATTCGTATAATGTATACAAAGTTGCGGTTGTTGTGCTCGGCGGGCCCGGCGCGTTGCCATCCGAGATCGGGCAGGAAACGCAGGCCATCAATTTAGCGGAGCCTTTTCTGACGCAGGGTACTCTGCCTGCAGGTACGTATGGGATCATGTTCAGAGTGTGTGACAAGAACGTATTCTATGTTCAGTTGTAATAATGCCGGTGTGCTTGGTATTAAGACAGTGGAGTATCGATATGAGCGAAACAAATTCGAAGTCGTGGCAATTGAATCGACAGATTGGCCTATCGACCATAGTGCAGCTTGGCTTTTTAGCGGCGCTTATCATCGGTAGCTGGGTAAACCTGCAAAAACAGCTCGACCTGCTCCAGCGAGACGTCACCATGTTGCTGGAATGTCAGAAAAGCTTCGAGCAGAAGATTGAGCTACTGTCGGCCAAAAATATTTCATACGAATATCGTATAAACGCACTCGAAGGCCGTTTGAATAGGACTGATGATAAGGGACATGATTTCTAACGCGATGATTGTGCGGCAAAGATTATCAATATCTGGTTCACTATCCAATGCAGTTGCAGTTTAACTGGTCGCATTGCTCTTTGAAATGATTAAGGATTTGCCTGCTTTCTCTACAAAGGCTGATTGAAACGTGCCTGTCAAAACTGCGAATCGTATCGAACAGGAATCGGTAGAATTCGATTCGCTGCTCCGGTCGATAGCGTAGTTTGCCATCGGAGGCGCCGTGGACTATCTTGTTTATGTAGAGTTGTTGTGCTCTTTCTTTATATGCGGCTTTCGCCAGGCCGATGTGGCCAGGCAAAAGCCGCAGCATGCCAAGCGTGACGTTCTCTGGTTGAATGTAAGTGAAAGTCTCTTTTACGAGATGGGCATATTTAGCTTGCCAGTTGTCACAATGAATTCCTGGATCGATGCGAATACGAATTCTGTAGCCATGTTGCTGACAGCGCTGAGCCGCCTTTAGTCTTTCGTCAAGGTTTGCTGTGCCAAGTTCGCAAGAGTCGATTACTTTCCGACAGTTTAGGCTCCAGGATACGACAATCTGGTTATTTGGCTTTATCTGTAACAAATTGTCGATGTTGCTGCTTTTGGTTAACAGCATTAGATAAGCATTGTTAAAGCGAGCGAATAATGGAACCAGTTTGGTCGTGGTGTTCGTTATGTGGTCCAGGGCGAGGCTATCGAGCATCTCGCCCATATTGAAGCTGATTTTACGTGCCGAGTCACTGATGGTTTTGCGTATCTGTTTGGACATCTTATCGTAGTTGATGTTGATTTTGATGAAGGGTGCATATTTGCGATAGATAAACGCCAAATAACAATAGGTGCAAAAGTAAGGGCAACCATTCGATATTGGGACCAGCTTATAATAGGGTTTGCAGCAGATGTTATGGCCTAAGCAACCGTCAAAGTGTTTCACGAAAGACGAAGTCTCACCTATCATAAGGATCCTTTTGCCTTCCAACAACGCTTTGGCTGGTGACATATTTAGCATGTATGGATATCGCTGGTGTTCCACGATCTGAACCTTGGCGGATGAGAAAAGGTTTATTATTCGTTGGGCTTCAGGGGCTTGTGCCACCTGTCGCCACAGCAGAATAGTCCTCGGCTCAAATTTTCTCGCTGTATCCATTGCACAACCATACTCGGCTTGGAAATGTGATCCGACCGGATAAGTGTAAGATAAGTAACAGAAGAAGTCAAAAGACAAAATCAAAGAATGGAGAAAAGAAGATGAGAATGCTTAATGTTTCAAAACGAAATAATGTATTGGCCGTATGTTGTGTGATTGCTCTTGCAATATTATTTTCTGGATGCGACAGCCTGCGTTTCGCCCCGAACGAGCAGCAAAAGCAGAATGCCTGGCTGCACAACCGAACTGCGGTCGCTACAGCCGAGACTGCCCAAACAGAAGGCTCTTCGGAGAAACTGCAATCTTTAACCGATCTCAACGAGCTTCAAAGCAGGTCGTTCACAACGTATTTCGGCCTGCCCAAGCAGTTCCCTCCGGCTGACACTACAGAGCAAATACTTGTGGAATCGAACAGGCAGCTTGCTAATACCGCCCTGGTCCAATCAGCAGAACGCCCGAATCCATGGGACGTTGCAGATTCAATGTTGGACCTGGGGATCGGAATCTGTGCTATGCTCGGCGGCGTTTGCGGCACAAAAGCAGTCGGTTTCCTCAAACAGGCGAAAAACAAATCGAAAGCCCTTCAGGAAATCATCGCAGGCAACGAGCTATTCAAAAAGAACAACGCAGAAGCCACAACCGCCTTCAAAGACGCCCACCGCAATCAATCCCACCAAACCCGCCAGATCGTTACGGCCGCGAAAGGCTGACCAAAGTTGTTATCATTCCGGCCGCGGGCAGTCGCCTGGTAAATCTTTGTCTCTCTTCAACCAGTTATTAACGAGAATGTTTAAATCATTAGTGCCGACACGAAACTTCAGTAATCCTTGCGCCTTGTGATCAAAATCTGCACAAGGATTCAGTGTTGGGTCGTTGATCCTCTTATGCCAGTTTTCACCCAGAATACATAAATCATTAGTAGTGATACGGTACTTTGGGAAACCCTTTGTTTCACCATCAGCATCACCATCGCATTGATATCCACTGCCACCCCACTCTTTGGAGGTCCAGCATGTTGGCTTGCCCAATGCTACCCAATCATTGTATGTTGAATATGAAGGAGGGAAGGGGGGCGGCGGTGACCATTGGTCGAAATCAACTACTGCCTCTTTACCGTTTTCAAGAACCACACCGCCGCGAATAGAGTTTGTTGCCATTAACAGATAAGAACCATCCTCAATAGTTAATTTACAAAGAACTCCTGTCTTACCAGGGGCTTGCGTGTCATAAAGCGATCCCATCTCCAAAGTTACTCCATAACTGCCAAGTCCTGGAAGCGCTCCGGGAGCATTACCATCTGCAACCGGCGTGTAACCTTGCATGCCCCAGTCTTCAACCTCTCCAGTCTGTGGATCGACACTGATGAATCGACTGAAATTGCCTGGGAATATTCCATAACCACCATTATCCGGCCCGACACAGAAATCAGTAACATCAACGATAATGCCCCCATTAACCGTAATATCAAGTGCAAAGGATCGCACAAGCTCGGACTCGCCGGTAGCATCATACTGTATCGCAACATTGCCGGAGCCCTGGTACACGGGGGTGATCCTGACAACCGCAAATAATTGTGCGCAACAAACATGTGCAATGATAATTACGAAAACTCCTCTGTTCATATCTGCCTCCCTCATATAACGAAACGCCACAAAAAAGAGACCGTGCGCAGTGGAACTTATTCCCTTGCACGACAACCAATCAAAATCCGCAATGGCTTGTTTAAGTGTAAAGAATCGAGGCGGATATGTCAATATTTTCTTGGGAAGTTTAAGGAATCTGTGTGCATCCTGGTCGTCAGTGGACTAATCCAGGTTGTGAGAAATTATTCGAAAAAGATATTAGACTGCCAATTTCAATATATTAGTTATAGCATCTATTACTGGGGCGGATTCTGGCCGACGGTTTGCAGCCATAGCTTCTCGCCCTTACCGAGTGCTACGCGATCGGGATAGATCTTCACGATGAGTGTGCCGTTTATTGTATCACCTTCGTGCAGGAACTGACCGTCGATCAGGACACTGGGTTTGTCCGCTGAGTAAACGATGCCTGTGATTGTCCCACGAGGTAGTTGAATTGTCGGTTGTACTTGTTGACTGCTTTCAGGGCGTAGTTCAGCTTTCCTAATAGCCGCACGCATCTGCCTTTCGAGCCTGGCGGCTTCGAATTCCATCTTCGCAATCAGATCGCTCTTTTCATCCGCAACCTTACATAAGCTTTTGGCAATCTGTTCTGTGCTGTTGCTTGTAAGAGGACACGAAAGGCCGTTGATTCGCAACACGGCCTGAACGAAGTTAGTGGAGATAGAAGGATTGATGCAACTCGGTCTGTGATTCTCGGCTACCTCCAACCTTCTGATTTCCCGTTCGACGCGATAACGTATTTCGGCGATCCTGCCGGCAAAGTAGCTTTCTATTCGCTCGGAGCGCCTGGCATCGAGCTTCTGATTTTCTAGGTATTGACTACCATCAGCCTGCAAATCCTGTCCCAAACAGGCCCCGGTTATTAAAACGCATGTCAATAGCGCTATCGCTGTCCTGAATCTCATAACAGTTCTCCTCCGGAAATATAACCGAACATATCCGCAACTTCAGAAGCGAATACAGGTCGTCCGGTTATCCGTAATTGGCTAAAAGAAGTGCCTCCCTGCGATGCATATAGATCATCCCTGCTACTATAAACCATTATACCGCAGATGTTTATCCGAATCAAGAAAAAACCGTCCATTTGGCGTACCAAGGGCAATCGGTGCACCGGTTGGCGGTAATCCTCCTATTTTTTCTTAATGGGGCTGTACCAGAGGCGCTTGCCCTTGATGAACTCGGCCGGGCCGTTGCGCTTGATCTTGCGCAGGTTTTTAATATGGGCATCACCGTGATTCTTCTTGAGCATGTCGAGCTTTTCACAGCCCTGAAGCTCGTCACATTCCCAGCAGCCCGTCAGGCCTTTTGCCTGCGCGCATTCTCTGATTGTACAGAATGGCGGCCCTCCCTTGCCCCGGCACGTCTTCTTGCATCGCAGTTTAACCAAGCCCCCCAGCACTTCATAGCACTGCGGATAGTCCTTGAAAACCTCGAAGAAAGGAATCTTCGACAGCCCTTCGGCTGTCTTCTCGAATCGGTGCTTTTGCAGCTCCTTGCGAAGGTCTCTTGCCAGATCTGCGACCTTGCCCTGATATCCCAGGCAGTCGCCGCAATACAATCCGCAATATGCAATCAACGCCTCTTCTTTGTTTTTAGCCATGTGTGCACCTCTTTTCGAGCCGGTCCCATCATGTTCTTTACTGATCACTAAACGTCGATACCGAACTTTGCAAGCTCAGCCCTGCCTTCGTCTGTTGGCGCCTGTCTTTTCCTTACTGTATGAGCCGGCCCTCCCGGACGCAATAGGCGAGAAAACCGCCTCCGACTGCAAACGGATTAACCGATTTGTTTTTGGCCTTGTCTGTGGACTCTGTGGTAAGTTCCATATCCATGTGCCTCGATTCCTCGCCCATATTTGCCACCTCATCGTTCACCCAGTTCCCAGGTTCTGTTAACGATGCCTACCGTTCGATATGCTATCATAGCTCGGCCAGGCGAAAGACGCAACCGCTCCTTGGTTTTCCCGAAAACTGACACAGGTCGTGGCAATATGCAGCCAGCTACCTGAATGTGTGGAAGCCATATTTGCAGATGTGCCGCGTACCCACAAGTCATATTGAGATGACATTGGGGGCTACGCTGTGGCCTGATCGAAAAGCGCATGCAAAAGAGCCGGATTCAATGGCCGGCCCTGTGAATTATTACCTGAATCAGGACTTGCTACTGTGGCAGAGCTGCTTCAAGCTCAGTCAGTACCTCAACTGTCACTGTTTCTGCGTGAAGATCGCCGAAAATCACGCGGTACTCACCGCCCGATACCTTCCACCACTACGGGAAAACCTTCAGAGGCAAATCTGTCCTTATCGAGCCATTGTGAGTCCATGCCGATCTGAGATAGTGGTTGGTATCCATGGTTGTTTCTCCTTATATGCCGGCGTTTCCTGTTTCGAACGCCAATGTTCACTTTTCAATTGAGTTCTTGTAATACTACACACCGACATGGCGCATTCGGGTATGTAAGAAATCTGATTTTGGCGACCTGCCCCCGATCGGTGTATAGGCAAAACCAGGAATGATAAAAAAGCGCAAGAAGATAGCCGCAGCGTACCGAACATATGGTTGTTAGCATGTGTAGGAGAGACTCTAATAAAAACTGCCTTGTACTTTTTATCATTCCCGCGAAGGTGGGAATCCAGGATGTTTTGTTAGAGTCCCTGAATCGCGAGATTTGTTTAGTGAGCTTTATCTCTTGTTCAGCCACTTGGGCGTGTGAAGATCGCTTTGGGGATGGTCGATGTGGGGAATGTAAGGTTTGATATCAACAATGGCGGTGC
>CAZYMD010000083.1:0-20566 GCA_964649005.1 uncultured Pirellulales bacterium | reverse complement strand
AGAAACGAGCAGGAGGTTATTCCTGAACTTATCAACAGGCTGCGGCAGAGCCTAGATGTTCTTGAGATGGACTATGAATTAATCTTTGTCAACGATGCATCAACAGATGGTTCTCTCGAATTACTCTTGAGCTACCATGACAAGGACCCTCGTATTAAGATAATCAACATGTCGAGAAGATTCGGCGTTACTCCTTGTGTGATGGCAGGACTGGAAATTTCCGAAGGCGATGCAGTCGTATATATGGATACTGATCTGCAGGATCCTCCTGAACTTATACCGAAAATGTTGGCAGAGTATGAGAAAGGTGCAGATGTTGTGAACACTAGACGAACTAAGAGGAGTGGTGAGAATGCACTTAAGATGTGGCTGACAAAGCATGCCTATCGTCTGATCAATTCAGTGGCAGACATCAATATCCCGGAGAACTGTGGTGATTTCAAACTCCTATCCCGAAGGGCACTCAATCAGGTATTGCGTCTTAAAGAATATGACCCGTTCATGCGAGGGATAGTCAGATGGGTCGGTTTCAATCAGTTAACTATTCCTTACAAGCGCGATCCGAGATATGCAGGTAAAACAAAATTCTCACTTTTCCGAAGCCTTAATCCTATGAAGGAGTTTGTGAGAGGCCTGATTTCATTCTCCGAACTGCCTTTGTATTTCGCACTTATACTCGGTTTTTTTGTTTCAGTAGGTGCCTTTGGATATCTAATCTATATCGTTCTGAGTCGTGTATTTCTTAGCATGCACCGCCCCGGTTGGCCCGCTATAATGGTAACTATGCTCTTTTTGGGTGGCACAACGCTTTTCACAATTGGAATCCTGGGGCTTTACATAGGCAAGATTCATCATCAGACTAAAAACCGACCACCTTATATAATCGAAAGCACAGTTGGGTTTACAAAAGATGCCTGAAAATATTGATGGCCAGTTAGATCAACGTTCACTGCTATTGGGTTTTGCCATATGCGGTTGTATCGGATTCGCTTTCGGGCTATCTAATTCAACGTGGCAGGTAACTGTTGAGACAGGCCAGGTTCTCTCTGGGATAGTAGAATATCCTAAGGACAATCCCTTCTATATGTATCACATCAAGGTCTTCACGATTGTAAACCACTTCAGTTCACTATTGCTGAGAGTCGGAATCTCAGAAAGAGTCGCCTCAATTATAATTTCAGGGCTTCTCGGTCTCATTTCCTTTGAAGCTATAGGAACGCTCATTTTCACCATAAGCAGGAATGTCTTTCTATCTATAATTGGTGTCATGCTGATATATCTGGCAGACTTTACCGGCGATGGCGTCGTATACCCCATCTGGCTCATGGGCCAATCACACACATATGGAATTCTCGGCACTTCTTTTGCCGTACTCTCCGTAGGATTGCTTGGTTGCCGGGCATATCGCGCCAGCCTTTTTTGTATAGCACTTGCACCTTGTGTCCATCCTTCGATAGGGCTTTGGATTGCACTGGTTGTCGCTGTATGTGCATTGCTCGACTGGCGTTTTTCATCGCAGGTTTTGATGAAATACTATCCATATTTTCTGGCCGGGCTCTTAATAACCGCGTTGTCTGCCGCCTACCAAATTCATCTCATGGTAAATCTACCCAAAATCGATCTTCACATCAAAGAGCAATACCTCAATGCATTTATAAAATATTGGGATTCTCACAGAATTGCCTTCTATTGGCAGGCTAATTCACAGAATAGGCATTTCCCCTGGGGCATTATTTACTGTCTATATAGTATCTTTGCGAGCCTGATCGGTCAAAAACTATTCAAAGAAAACAGATCAATCGTTATGGTCTTCAGAATTGTGACACTCTCAGGAATACTCTCACTGTTACTTGGTTTTCTGACTCAACTGCCCCAGGAGCGTGTACCGTCAATTCTGCTCATCTTCATGCCGGGCAGATATGTAAATATCAATAATCTGATGCTTGTTGCTTTACTATATGGAATACTAACGGCTGATTCAAACAAACCTTATACAGCAAATTACAAAGTTTTCGCACTATTAGTAATCAGCTCATTCTTTTCACGCCATGATGAGGTAAAAGTAGTTGTATTGGCTATACTGCTAATATGGGTCGCTTATTTGACTTATGGTAAGCCAGCGTTAGATAGATACAAGGTTCAACGCTCCCAAAAAGGTTATGCGTATCTTACTCTGATTTGCATGGTCCTCTATCTGACAATCAATCTGCCAAGAGAAAAATACTTCACTAACTTCATATGGTCTCCTGAGCCTCTTGAGGATCGTACAAACAACAAGTTCTATTCAACTATTTCGAAACGTGACGGTTTGTTGCTAATCACTCATTACTCGTCTTTGATCCAGCTTAAGACGAGACGAGCCATACTTGCAGACATGGCATCGCCGAATTTTTTTACGTATGCACCTGAATCTGCAATTGTTTTTAATCGTATACTTGAGCAGGTCTATGGAGTAGATTTGCTAACGCCACCACCTGCACATTTGCGTCACCTGGAAATACGACCTGAACTTTATAAAGCGTTATGGGAAAGCCGTGATTTGTTAAAGTGGCAAAATATTCGCCAGATATTCAGTGTAACCGATGTTTTGGCTCCCATAGACTGGAACCTTAAACTGCCGATTATTGCCAAAGATAAGACTGCTATCCTCTACGAAATACCCACCTCGACGAAGAAGTATTTTATATCCGACATGTGAGATATAAGCATTTCGCAGTCGTCGTGAGACCAAAATGAAAAACGTGACACTCTCGATCGTAATAGTTACCTGGAACGTGCGTGAGCAGTTGCATGATTGCCTGCGTTCCATCGAGAGGAATGCGCCCAAAGCAGAGTATGAAGTAGTTGTGATTGACAACAACAGCAACGATTCAAGCGACCGGATGGTGCGCGAAGGTTTTCCGAATGTCACACTTATAGTGAACGATCAGAATAGAGGATTCGCAGCGGCAAACAATCAAGGCATTCACAACTCAACAGGCCAATACGTTCTTCTGCTAAATCCAGACACGATCGTACATCCCGGCTCTTTGGATATGCTGACTGATTTCATGGACAACAACAGTGATGTCGGGGCCTGTGGACCGAAACTGCTTTACAGTGACGGTCGCATTCAGCCATCCGTACGTCACTTCCCGACCCTGAGAAGCACATTTTATTCATATACAGTATTCAGGTTTGTCGGTCTGTTTCGATGGCACTACAAGAAATGGATGATGAAGGATTTCGATCATAACAGGCAGGCGGACGTCGATCAGGTGATGGGTGCGGCCCTGATGGCGAGAAGATCGGCTCTGGAGCAGATCGGATTCATGGATGAAACATTCTTTATGTATTACGAAGAGGTTGATCTGTGCTACAGGCTGAGAAACGCAGGCTGGAGAATAGTCTTTACGCCTGAGGCGGTGATAACGCATCTGGGTGGAAGCTCCATTAAGCAGATACCGGCTGAGAAGCGGATGATGACCCTGAAAAGCCTGCTGATTCTCCTGAGAAAACACAGAGGCAAACCTAAGATGCTGATTTTCACCGCTATATTCAAGCCATCGGTGGTTTTGCAGGACGTAGGGAATATCGTGATCGGATCCGCCACCTGCCTTTTCGCCATACTAACATTCAATCGAAAAAAACTGCTGAAATCGATTAGAAAAGTGCGCAGAGCGGCGTACTGGTTTTACAAGTACTCATGGCGTATACTATTCGAGATCTGATAATATATTACAGTTGGCGATAATTTGCGCCAACTGACCGCCTATTACAGATAAGTCAAAATCCTGAACGTACTTTAGAGCATTATCGCCCATTTGTTTTCTTTGCATGCAGTTGTCCACAAGTCTACCTATTCTACCGACCCAAGTGTTTTCGTCCGATGCAAGAAATCCTGTAACACCATCCTGCACATACTCAGCGTTTACTCCTACGGGGGAGGCTACAACAGGCAGACCCGCCGCTGCATATTGCAGGATTTTGAAGCCGCATTTGCCTCGCGTGAACGGGTTGTCGGGCAAAGGCGCCAAGCCGATATCGCAGGCGGCAAGGTCCTTATACTGGCCACCCAGAGACCATGTGCATTTTTCGACGGTCATTTTCTGTAAATCAAAAAAGGCGTCACAGATTATTCTCAGGATAACATTGTCATAGCGAGACCCGATCTCTTCGAGAGCGGGCTTGATTTCGTTAAGGTATTTCAGCGTACTTCGGCTGCCAATCCAGACCAGTCGAACCTTATTGTCCCTGTCCATCTGTGTATTAAGGCGATATGCTTTAGTATCCAAACCGGTTGGAAGAACCCTAACGTTAGTGTTGAACGCCAGAGCACGCTCTGCAAGATATGAATTGCCTGCAATTACAAGATCGGCGAGCTTGACGGTACGCCGAAACGGCCAGGCGTGAGACAGACTCCGGCGATCGGGTGATTTGGGGCTGTACATTACTGCATCATCGAAATCATAGATGATCTTCTTAGCGTGCTTTCTCAGACAACGTGCGTCGAAAATGTTCAATCTTCTTTTTTGAAGAAAAACGGCGTCGTAATCGGCGCTCCGCCGGAAAAGCTGCTTTCGGGCGGAAGAACTCAGCGGAAAAACAGCCACATCGCAATGAATTCCATTTCGCTGAAGAAGATCAAGGTGTACTGCGATTCGCTGCCTGAAGCCGGCGCGTTTCGGATTGTTTGTAATCACCAGGAGTTTCATATTTTAATCGCAGCCCTGACGGCAGCTAACATGATCTTCACTTTGCATCACTCCTGCCGTAACGAAGCACTGCGCATGTTTCACTGAAACCACGGAGCATTGTAACTGCCCTTTTCCACAAGCTCCAGCAAGTAGGAGGCTATTTTGACGGAATTGAAACGCTCGTGAACGTGCTTCATCCCAGCATCGGCGATTGCGCTTCTTTCATCCTCATGTTCAAGATACCAATCGGCCAGATCAAAGAATTCGTCCACACTCCCGAAGTACCTAAGATGTTTGCCGTCTTTGAATAAGAGATCACCATCAGGCATTCTTTCCGCCAGCACACACGCACCACAGGCAAGGTAGTGTGTCAAGCGGTCTGAATGGCATAGCCTTACAGGACTGAATGAGTTTGCATTAACACCGATGCGAGCGCCACTGATAGCATAAATATAATCTCTGCCGCTAATCTTAGGTCTTCCCATGCAACCGTAAAGCGTACAGTCTTTTCTTTTGGCCAGTCGCTTGACCAGCTCTTCTCTCAGCACTTTTTCGGAACCGGCATGGTGCGAGGCCTTGCCCGTCCAAAGAATATCGGATTTCCATCGCGGGAAGACATCATAGCGATGGTCGATATCCGGATCGCACATGTTCGGCATGAACACGCAGACCGGAACGCCTGCGTCTTTGTAGACCTGCAGGAACTCGCCATCGTTTGTCGCTGTAAGTATATCGAGTTTCTTCGCGGTCTCGATACGGTTCTTCTGTGCTTGAGGCCATGGATCGCCATCACCACCGATAAAAACAGCGTCCGACGCCGCCTGTCGCATGCATTCGACAGTCTGCGCATCCAGGACTCTGGCGAAGCTCACATACACAATGTCAGGACAATAGTTCCTGATCTGGGTCGCCAGGAGATCATCGACTTTCCCCTTGTAGAAACGTGAAGCGAAGGTCTTGCTTTTAAGCGGGCTCATCTGGGCCAGCGCATTGCAGTAGCTGAACAAGCGAGCATCATGCCCAAGCCGGATGAAGCCTTTGGCAAGCTTTGGCATCTGGTCCAGGAACATCTTGATCGGCTTATGGCTGATATCGGCAACAATAAATATGCGCTTCGCTTTGCTCATTGGGCCCCTTGCCGCCCTACCAGATTCCAGTTATGGAGTGCGACTCCTTGTAAAGTGCAGGTTCCAAAGCAACCTCAGATGACACCTTTGCTTCGCAGCTTGCGGAATTTTCTGCCGAGTTTTCTTCTTATAAAGTTGCGGTCACCTACCCTCTTGCGCGCCCACTTCGGGAGTTGCTGTACTCTTGATTGCTCGTAGGGAATCGTTTGCCATGGGAGCATTTGGCAGCCTGCGAGAAACACGGTCCCGTCATAACCGCAAAAGATCTGCGTAATGAAGGACTCATCAACCATCATGGCTTGAGGAGAATTGTCCGAAATCCCAAACAGATCGAAGTATTTTGAGTCAACGAATATGGCATTTGTTGTGGTGGCGGCGACCAGCTCATAGCCCTTGGACTTGCCCAGTTTGGTAATGGACAGCAGGCTGCTTCCCTGAGTCACATGAGGGTCGCGAGGCTGGATAAATTCGACGTTGGGAGGGATTGTGGGATTGAATTCGATAACAACAACCTTAGGCTTGTAATCCTGGACGGCCTCCCAGACATGATAGTCGTTTCCATCGATGTCTACTGATAATATGTCGAAATCCTCTGGTATTTCAAATTTCTCAAGCAGCCTGTCGAGACAATCTGACTTTTCGAAACCAACAAATTCGTTCAACGGAATAATCTTACGATTGCCTTCGAATGTCTTAAGCAGATCTTTGTATCGTTTGGGATTGGCCTCAATCAGTATAGCTGAATAGTTCTTTTTGTCGATCAAGGTGTACGTATTGCTGCAATTTTTGCCATCCCAACTTCCAAACTCGACACACCAGTTATTGTGGTCCGGCACGATCTCCAGAACCTTCTCGATAATGCCATCTTCGCCATACTGCGAGGTTATATTGCAAGCGAACTGGTTGAGCCATGTGTTCGGCCTGTCCTGCTCCGAATTCTCCGGAGAGCAGATTTGAGGGTTTGTCTCAGTCATAGGCTGCCGTTATTCCTTAAGCAATTTGAAATACTCTCGACCGCAGGAGAGTTTATTGGGTTTGTTAGCGGCAAAGGAAGCGATATCAAATCGATACCCCTGCTTATATTTCTCGTTAAGCGCTTCTACGGTATGCTCGGTCGTTCCATCAAAGGTGTTCTTCGTGGATGTGTTGACCATATTGATCTGGATAGCACAGGCACAGAGCTTCTGAAAGTAGGTGAAGCCTGGGAAATCAGCCGGATGATTCTTGCACCAACGACAAAGCCACGATTCGAGAGTGTTGGGACTGAAGAAATACCCAAAAGACTTCAGGATCGACCGAGTGGAGCATACCTTGGCCATGCACCTGACCAAAGGAGATGCCGGACAGAACAACTTCCTGATAAGAGGATTGTGATTCATCGAGTCCCGGATGATTTTTCTGACTGTTGCGGCAGGATAAAACGTGCAGCAAAGTTCAAATGGATACCTTGAGTGAGGCGTCCGGCCTTCTTTCCAGTTGAGCTTGTAGACCTGCTGATCCGCCACTGAAACTTCGGTAACAATATCGCCACTGTCATCAAGTGAATCAGGACCGAACCGAAGCGTGAACCCGAAGACTTCCGGGCCGTGTTCGTCGAAAGTCCTGTTGACCACGTCGAGATCCACCGAATCGTGGAAAACAACATCGTCGATTCCGAACAGGATGTACTTTGTGTCCACCATGCCTATGACGTCGATCACATCGCTGTGAAAGTCCCCTTCTCTTACAACAATGCAATCAGAAAACTTTCGGAACACGGATTCGTATTGCTCTTTGAAGAGTTCGACCTTGTAGATAATGAAGGTTTTAATAAGATGCTGTGGGAAATACCTATAGAGACTTTCCAGGTAGGCATCCAACTGGAGCGGGCGATTCTTGGTGAACACGATGTTGGTAAGCAGCTTGCTCATAAAGAGCGGAACATCCAATTATCGATTTGTTTATTTATTCTTCTCGTCCAATCCGAACGCCTCGTCGCAAACATTTACACAGCCTGTGTAGTTTTCTGACGGAGGCAATTACGTAGCTGTTCGACAACGTTCTCAATCTGTTCATCTGTAAGTTCGGCATACATGGGCAGCGAAAGAATCCTTGCAGTGCATTTCTCGGCTATTGGGAAATCACCCTCTCTATAGCCCAAATCTTTGTATGCGTCCTGCAAGTGTAATGCGACCGGGTAGTGTATCCCACAAGCGATACCTCTTTCTCCAAGCTCCTTGATGAGCTGATCGCGGTTTTCTGTTCGAATGGCGTAAACATGATATACATGCCTGGCGTATTGAGCTTCGGCCGGAGTAATAACGCCCTCAACACTCTGAAGGAGGCGACCATAAGACGCTGCATGCTCTCTCCTGGCCTGGTTCCATTTATCCAGATACCGTAGTTTTACCTTCAGGACCGCGCCCTGGAAGCCATCCATCCGGGCGTTCCAGCCAACTATCGAATGATAGTATTTCGTTTTTTGGCCATGATCGCGAAACATCCTCATCTTCCGAGCCAACTCCTCGTCGTTCGTAGTGATAGCGCCGGCTTCTCCATAGGCGCCAAGATTCTTGCCAGGGTAGAAGCTGAAGCAGCCAGCGTGCCCAATAGAACCGGCAGGTCGGCCCTTGTACTGGGCGCCATGAGCCTGGCAGGCATCCTCGATCACAAACAGGCCGTGGCTGTTGGCAATTTCCATTATGGGGTCCATATCCGCAGGCTGGCCGTAGAGGTGGACAGGAATTATGGCTTTGGTTCTCGGCGTAATAGCATCCTCAAGCCGAGCCGGATCCATATTGAACGTTTTCTCGTCAATATCAACGAACACCGGAGAGGCGCCGCAGAATGTGATTGACTCGGTAGTTGCAATGAAAGTGTTGGGGACTGTGATTACCTCATCCCCAGGTCCTACATCGAGGGCTTTGAGGGCAAGCCAAAGAGCTTCGGTTCCGCTGCCGACACCGACAGCATAGCTGGTTCCACAAAATGCAGCGAATTTCTTCTCGAATTCGGCGACGAACGGGCCTCCCGCGAATGCGGTGCGATCCAGAACTTCCTGGAGAGAAACGGCGATCTCGTCACGGATTGACTCGTATTGGGCCTTTAGATCAAGAAATGGGACTTTCACGATAATCACCTTTATTAATCAATGTTTCGCAGTACTCGTGCCGGATTGCCTGCAACAATCGTGTTTTCGGGAACATCTTTTGTGACAACGCTGCCGGCACCAACAATCGAATTTCTACCGACCTTAATCCCACAAAGAAGCGTCGAACTCGAACCTATTGATGCGCCTTGTCCCACGTGCGTTGACACGCACACCCAGTCATCATCTGTCTGGAGGGCACCATCACCTGAGGTGGCGCGGGGATAAAGATCATTGATGAACGTAACGTTGTGGCCGATGAAAACGTCGTCTTCTATAGTCACGCCCTCACAAATAAATGTGTGGCTTGAGACTTTGCAATTCTTCCCGATCCTGGCCCCCTTCTGGATTTCCACAAAGGTTCCGATCTTCGTATTGTCGCCGATCTCACAACCGTAGAGATTTGTGAAGTCATAGATCTTGACATTTTGGCCAAGCTTAACATCCGGCGCTATCTTCCTTGTCAGCGTACTCTCCAATGACATCCTGTACTCCATTCGTCAAGATATTCTGATCCCTATCCCACCCTGTTTCAGGGACTTCGATGCGGCCTCGAGTATCTCGACGACCTGCAATCCTTCGCGGCCTCCGGAAATGGGTTTTTGGCCGTTGGAGATACAGTCGAGGAAATGACGGCATTCGACTTTCAACGGCTCAACGAGCTTGAGGTAAGGGGCATGCATATCACCGTAGTGATATGCGTACTGAAACTCCCCAAACGTATTGTAGTGAGGGGGTATTTCAACTCGTTTGTCGTAGATCTTGATCTTTTCAAATGGTTCGACGTCGTCGTAGACGAGCATTTTTTTTGTTCCGACGAATGTTATCTGGCGGACCTTATTCGGATCGAGCCAACTGCTTTGAATCATTGCAAACGCCTGGTCGAAATCCAGTGTTATACTTGCAACATCCTCTATGTTGGGATTTACGTGCGCCTTGCCCTGACAATTTACTCTGAGAGGCGTATCCTCCAATATGTGAAGGATAATTGAGATATCGTGCGGCGCCAGATCCCAGGCGACGTTGATATCCTTCTGGAAGAGCCCCAGATTCAGCCGGCGGGCGCTAATGTACTGAATATCCCCAATATCTCCCGACCTGACAATTTCCTTTATTGTGCGCACAGGGGTAGAGTACAAAAATGTGTGGCCGACCATCAGCACCAAATGCTTCTGATCGGCTATCTCAATCAGCTCTCTGCACTGATCTGAGGATGTCGCCATTGGTTTTTCTACGAATGTGTGTTTACCAGCTCGAAGGCTTCTGAGAGCCATTTCATAGTGAAGACGGACGGGTGTAGCCACAACAATAGCATCGATCGCGGCGTCATCAACCAAATCATCAAATCGTGATATCGTGTGCACTTGTGGGTACAGCTTGGCCATCTCCGACAGGCGCTCCTCGCTTGCATCGCAAACAGCATTTACCCTACATTCGGGACAACTGTTCAGATTCCTAATCAGATTAGGGCCCCAGTAACCACAACCAGCCACTGCAACTTCCAGCATTACTTACAGTCCTTTCTAAATTCACCTTGTAAAGGGAGCAATCTAACACAGAATCCGGCAAAAGCCAAGTGTGTATCCAATCCAGACAATCAACGGGTATCTCGGGAATATGCTGAGAACGGTACAACATCAGCGAACTGATCGCCTTGTTGGCCTGTCAAACACAATCCAACGGGATTCAGAAGAGAGTATATATGAACGGCGACAGAGCCGAGCCTTCGGCGAAGACTATGAGCGCACCAAGCAGGAGTAAAGACAGAATGATTGGAAGAAGCCACCACTTCTTGCGTGCCCTTAAAAACTGCCAGAACTCCGATATTATAGATAGTGTGCCCATAGCCTTACCCAGTATACAAAACTCAGCAACAAGTATATAGAAAACGATCAAATCGTCAAGTCTTGAAGTAAGCCCTATGGGCGGCTTTGGGGGACATTTCCGAAGGCGGATATCGGGTCACTGGCCTCGCTTTTTGCTTGTGTACGGCTAATTGCCTATTGACTTGGCAGGCTGCAATTGGTATGAAGTTTGGTTAGTTGGTTGCGTGCGCCGAGTGAAGTACCTCTTTGGCTACCGTAAATGGCCACATGGGAGTGGCGGCTTTGTAAGATAGAGAGAGTAGGAAAGTGTCTTCATGGCTGAAAGAACCGTGAAAGTTGGAATAGTAGGCTTCGGCACCGTCGGAACGGGTGTCGCAAAAATTCTGCTTGAGGATGCCGATTTGATAGCATCCAAGACAGGTTTGAGGCTGGAATTAGCATACGTTGTTGACGTAGATACATGCTCCACACGAGTCGTGAGGCTGCCTGAAGGGATATTGACTGACGACCTCGGGCGACTGCTTGGTGACGATTCCGTGGAGATAGCCGTCGAGACCGTGGGCGGAACGGGCATAGCCAAGGATATCCAGTTGCAGTTGCTGAGAGCCGGCAAGAATGTTGTTACAGCCAACAAGGCCCTTCTTGCCGAACATGGTAACGAACTGTTTAGTGTAGCCCGGCAGAACAATCGTTGCATAGCTTTTGAAGCCAGTTGCGCTGGCGGCATCCCCATTGTTTCAGCAATTCGGACGGGATTGGCCGCTAATGACATCAAGGCCATGTACGGAATTGTCAACGGCACATGCAACTACATACTATCTAAGATGACAGCCAAGGGTGCGGCCTTCTCCGATGTTCTCGCTGAAGCTCAGCAGAAAGGGTATGCAGAGGCTGATCCGACGTTGGACATAAACGGCACCGACAGCGCCCACAAGCTGGCGATTCTTGCCTCAATTGCGTTGGGATACGAGATTGCGCTGAATGACATTTTCATTCAAGGTATCGAGGCAGTCTCACAGGACGATATCCGATACGGCGGAGAGATGGGGTACTGTCTGAAGCTACTTGCCATCGGACAAAAAAACGATGAGGGCAGGGTTTCGCTCCGGGTCCATCCGTCTTTCATCTCCCAGGATAACGCGCTTGCTAGGGTAAATGGTCCGTTCAACGCGATAAGCATCTTGGGCAGTTCGGTTGGACAGGTGATGTTCTACGGCCGAGGCGCGGGGATGATGCCGACAGCCAGCGCTGTTGTAGCGGACATAATCGACGTGGCTATAGGCAATTCAGCAAAAACGTTTGGCCAATTGAGCCTGAGGCCACATACTGAAGTGGAGCCATTGATTGAAACTATTGATGAGTCTCACAGCAGGTTCTATATTCGTGTGATGGCCAAGGACGAACCGGGCGTGGTCGCCAGCTATGGCAGGATACTTGAAAAAAACAAGATAAGTATATCCGGCGCGTTGCAACACGAAGGAACGGGACCTGATAATTCCGTGCCCGTAGTAATCGTCACACATTTGACGCAGGAGAAGAATGTCAGGGCGGCCCTGAGCGATCTTGCCAAGCTGGATGTTATCAGTGGGGAGCCTGTCTGTATTCGAATTGTCGATATTCCCGAAGACAAGGATTGAGTTGTATGGAGAAGTTGTACGGGATTCGCCGGATTGCGGCGGCTCCTATTCTACGGTGAATTCGCATGACTAAATACGCAATAATAGTACCTGACGGAGCGGCAGACGAGCCGATTGAGCAGTTTGACGACCAAACTGCGCTGGAAGCTGCTGAGATACCAAACATGGACACTGTCAGTTCGGAGGGCAGGCAGGGCTTGGTCAGAACGATCCCTCCCGGCATGGAAGCCGGCAGCGACGTTGCTCAGATGAGCCTATTGGGGTACGATCCTCGCCGCTACTATTCAGGCCGGGCTCCGATTGAGGCTGTTGCACAAAACATCAAGCTATCACTGGAAGACTGGGTCTTTCGGTGCAATCTTGTGACAATTGCCGACGGAAAGATGGAGGATCACAGTGCAGGGCATATTTCGACTGAGGAAGGCGCCAGGCTGGTGAGCGAACTCGACGCAAAGATAGGCAGCGAAAGAATTCGCTTCCATACCGGAATCAGCTACAGGCACCTGCTTGTTTTCAAAGCGTACGATTTCGACGTGCAGACATATCCGCCGCACGACCATATAGGGACTTCCGTTGAAAAAATTCTGCCCAGGGGCAAAGGCGCCGACATATTGGTTGACATGATGGCTCGTTCACAGCAGTTTTTTGCGGATCACGACGTCAACAAAGTCAGAATCGATCTTGGAGAGAATCAGGTCAGCTCGATCTGGTTGTGGGGCCAGGGCAAGAGGGCTCAGATGGAACTGTTCAGAAAGCGATATGGGCTCAAGGGTGTTGCTATAACTGCCGTTGATCTTGTCAGGGGACTGGCAAAGTTAATCGGTTTCGATTTGATCGAAGTACCCGGCGCGACAGGTTTTGTAGACACTAACTACGAGGGCAAGGCTGCCGCGGCGATTGAGGCTCTCGACAAGTACGATGTTGTGTTTGTGCACATTGAAGGGCCTGATGAGGCTTCGCACAACAGCAACGCTGAATTGAAGAAGAGCGCAATCGAGCAGATTGACAAGTATATCGTAGGACCGGTTCTTGAGAAACTCAGAACTTATGACAATTGGCGCATTCTTGTGATGCCCGATCATCCGACACCGGTCCGCACGGGTGGCCATTCTGATGAGCCGGTCCCGTTCGCAATGGCGGGCACCGGAGTGGCGGGTATCATACATAAGAAGTTTAGCGAAACGAATGCAGCCGAGTCCGGCTTTAGGATTAACAACGGATTCGAGTTAATGGAGTATTTCCTTAAGAGTTAAGCGAGCATTGAGAAAAGCAGTTTAGTATATTTGACACTGTTTTGGTGGTCCTGAGATGGCAATAATAGTACAGAAGTTTGGTGGTACAAGTCTTGCGGATGCAGAGAAGATTCGCCGCGCGGCGCAACGTGCAATTCGCACAAAGGAGAACGGTTACCAGGTTGTAGTTGTTGCTTCGGCCAGAGGCAAACAGACGGACCAATTAGTGGCCGATGCGCATGAGATCAATCCTAATCCCCCAAAGCGTGAGATGGATCAACTGCTCAGCACCGGCGAGCAACAGACAGTGTCCCTTTTTGCTATGGCGATTGCGGCCATGGGACACAAGGCGATAAGCCTCACTGGCGGGCAAATTCGCATGCTCACGGACGATGCATTCACCAAAGCGAGCATTCAGAGCATTGATGCCGAGAGTATCCACAGCCAACTAAGAGAAGGCAAGATCGTGGTTGTGGCGGGATTCCAGGGTGTAGACGAAAATGGAAATATTACAACACTCGGGCGAGGGGGCTCCGATACGACGGCAGTTGCAATCGCAGCGGCGCTGGGCGCCGAGCAGTGCGAGATATACACTGATGTTGACGGAATATACACGAG
Organism: uncultured Pirellulales bacterium; assembly: GCA_964649005.1. GTDB lineage: Bacteria > Planctomycetota > Phycisphaerae > Sedimentisphaerales > Anaerobacaceae > CAZGMJ01. The sequence goes on along the minus strand of CAZYMD010000083.1, from coordinate 6,323 downwards.
CGACCCCAGGATATTCAAAGACGCCGTGAAGATGGACGATATCAGCTATGAAGAAATGCTCGAAATGGCCAGTCTTGGAGCGGGCGTGATGCATATCCGAGCTGTTGCGTTCGGCAAAAGATACAATGTGAGAATTCACGTGAGGAGCAGCACGAAAGAGATAGAAGGGACAATTATCACTCATGAGGTGCCACAAATGGAAGGCGTAGTAGTTTCAGGTGCGACTGTACAAAAAGACATGGCCAAAATTGGCATGGTTGGTATTGACAATATTCCTGGTAATGCGGCGAAGGTTTTTTCGCATCTTGCAAAGGCCAAGGTTGTTGTTAACGACATCATTCAGACTGAGGTCAGTAACGAAAAGGCAAACCTCTCGTTCATGACGGCTATCTCAGACCTGGACTCGGCCACAGAAGCTGTGGAACAGATCAAAGACGAAATCGGCTGCCAGAGTATTCTCGTGCGAAAGGATATTGCAGAGATCTCGGTCGTAGGTGTAGGCATGCGGACACACTATGGTGTGGCGGAGAAAATGTTTGGCGCCCTTGCCGAGGCAAAAGTAAATATCGATTCCATTACGACCAGCGAGATTCGCATAAGTTGTGCAGTTGACGAGGATCAGGCGGAGGAAGCGCTCATTGCCGTTTGTAAGGTCTTTGAACTAGACAAAACCGCCGACCAGCGCTCGTAAGCAGCATAGTTTTTTACAGGGCACCTTAGGATAATGCATTAGCGACTGAATGTGTACAAGCAGAAGAAAGCTGTCCGTGCGATAAGCAGACGTCGAAAAGCCGGCTTGGTGTTATTGTTCTTTCTGGCTGGTGTGGTTTTGGTATGCCTCGATCGGAGCCATGTCGCCAGGAGACGGCCAAGTCAGGACAAATCTCAGGCGACAATCCAGGCAAATGATATTGCTCGCTATCATGGCAAAATGTTCAGAGTCGTGCACGTGGTTGACGGCGACACGCTGGATGTTGATATCGCTGACGGGGATAAGGCAAGTACACGTATCCGACTTCTTGGAATTGATACGCCCGAAACCACAGATGCCAGCGAAATTGCATACTTTGGCTCAGATGCGACAGAGGCCACTAATAAAATGACTTTGGGACAGAACATCAGCGTGTATTTGGACAACGATAATCACACCAGAGGCTACTATGGCAGATTGCTGGCGTATGTAAAATTGCCTGATGGCAGATTTCTCAACGAGGTGCTGTTGTCCGAGGGATTTGGCTATGCTGACGTCAGGTTTCGTCACAGTTTCTACAATAGATACAAGCAATTAGAGGCAAGTGCTCGAACTCTGAAGAAAGGCTTATGGGCAGGTGTCAAACGCGAGCAATTGCCAAAATGGCTTCAGAGAGAAAAGCCAACCTTGCTGCTTGGGAAATAGTTGTGCCACATAAGAAGACGGCTGTTGAAGTAAAAGATTCTAAAAAACAGGGGATTCAAGGAAATGCCAAAAACAAAGATAATTGCCACTCTTGGCCCGGCAAGCAACAACCAAACGACACTTCGGAAGATGTATACGGCCGGGCTGGATGTTGTCAGGCTCAATTTCTCACACGGCGCACATCAGCAACACTTAGCTGCGATTGAACTGGTGCGCTCGCTAAATAAGAAATATCGGCGTCACATTAGAATAATGCAGGATCTTGAAGGCTTTCGCATTCGAGTAGGACGATTCAAAGGCGGCAAGACAAGGGTGCTTAAGAATCGCACGATCATCTGGCTGACAAACGATGACAAGGCGCACGGCCCCAAGACGATTCCCTTCGACTATAAGGGTGACCTCAGTTGCATCAAACCAAATCAGCAGATATATATCGATGATGGACTTCTGGTCCTTCGTGTTAAAAACACTTCTGAGAACAGCATTAAGGCGGAGGTCGTAGAGGGAGGCATATTGAAGGAGAGAAAGGGTATAAACATTCCTGAAGCGGAGTTTGCGTTTGGGGGAATAACGGAGAAGGATAGGACCGATATCGAATTTGGCGTCGCGCATGTGGTGGATTATATGGCAATGTCATTCGTGCGTGACGAGAACGATGTTCTAAGCGTTGCAGAACTGATGCGGCCAAGGCTTCCCAAGTGCCGGCTTGTGGCTAAAATCGAAAGCAGACAGGCGATAGAGAACATCGACAGGATTATCGATGCTGCCGATGGAATTATGATTGCTCGCGGCGATATGGGCATTGCAATCCCCATCTATGAGGTGCCTATCGTTCAGAAGCAGATTATTAAGAAATGCAACGCAGCCGGGAAATTTGTGATCACGGCTACTCAAATGCTCGAGCACATGACCGAGCACAGCCGACCTACGCGGGCGGAGGTCACAGACGTAGCTAACGCTATCATCGACGGGACGAATTACGTAATGCTTTCAGCAGAAACCGCAGTAGGGAAATTCCCAGCCCAGGCGGTGCAAATGATGGATAACATTATCAAATTCACCGAACAGTCGGTACGTAAGATGTGACAAGTTGCTAACATGCTCTTGTGCCCAAAATCCGGACCGGGCTACCTGTATCTCAGAGATTATACTCCTTGATCTTGCGATAGAGGGTACGTTCGCCTATGCCGAGGATTTTGGCAGCCTTTTCACGGTTGCCTTCAGTCTTTGCGAGCGTCTGGGCGATAGCTTGCCTTTCAAGTTCATCGAGCGAAAGCCCCGCCAGCTTACTCGGCGAGGCGTCACCGGCGCCCAACTGTCGGACTTGGTGTATATCCGGAGGCATATCCTGAACGCTAATCTCATCACGATCACACATCACAACCATCGTCCTGATGCTATTTCGAAGCTGGCGGACATTCCCAGGCCAACTGTAGCCGACAAGAATGTCCATTGCAGCATCGCTGATGCGCATGACCTTCGCACCCGTCTCGTCAGTCGCTTCGGCTAAGAAATGATTGGCCAGATCTGGTATATCTTCGGTCCTGTCTCGCAAGGCAGGTAGCGTAACATTAACTCCTTTTATCCTGAAATAAAGATCCTCTCTGAACTTGTGCCGCTCAATAAGTCCCGAGAGGTTTTGGTTCGTTGCACTTATGATCCTGACATCAACTATGATAGGTTTGGTGGCCCCTACCGGAACGACGACTCCATCTTCGAGTACGCGGAGCAGCTTAGCCTGCATGTTCATAGGCATATCGCCAATCTCATCAAGGAACAGCGTACCCTTATCGGCAATCTCGAAAAGCCCCTTTCTGTCCGTCGCCGCACCGGTGAAAGCGCCTTTGACATGGCCGAAAAGCTCGCTTTCTAAAAGCGTCTCGCTCAATCCGGCACAGTTAATCGGTCTGAAAGACATGTGCGAACGTTGTGAGTTGTCGTGAATGGACCTTGCGAGCAGCTCCTTGCCGGTGCCGGATTCACCCTCTATAAGAACTGATATATTGGTCGGTGCAACCCGCTGCAAAACACGAAAGATACCCCCCATTGCCGGACTTTTTCCCCGCTCCCCCGCAAATATGAAACTATCGGCATCAGATTTGACCTGTGAGGCCTGCTTTGGGCGTGAGGCACTGATTGTCTGGGATGCCTGCTGAACGAGAGTTCGCAATTGGTCGATGTCGATAGGCTTTACGAGGTAGTCGTAAGCACCCCTCCTGATAGCCTCCTTGCATGTATCAATCGTCGCATAGGCAGTCATCAGAATGACCTTCGTGTCTTTGTTGTGTCTCAGAGCCTCGTCTAATACAGCCAGGCCGTCAATGTCATCACCCAGTCTTAGATCGGTTACTATAATATCAACAGGCTGCTTTGAGACTATCTCAAGTGCATCTTTGCCTGTATAGACGGGTATGGCCTTGGCGCAGGATCGCTCCAAGGCTTCGGCGACGCCGTCCGCATGCGCCCGTTCATCATCAACAACCAGTACGATACTGTCATTCTGTGACACGAATTTACCTCGGCAACTCTTTTAGAGGCAATTTTATTGTGAAAGACGTCCCTTTTCCAGGCTCACTCACCAACGAGATAGAGCCATGGTGCGTTTCAATAATCTTTCTGACCGTCGGCAGCCCGAGACCGCTTCCGTTAGGCCGTGAGGAGTAGTAACTGTCGAATACAAGGGCCTGTCTCTCAGCGGGAATACCGCAACCAGTGTCGCTGATCTGGATCAGTGCATCAGAGTTCTGCCTGTCTGTTCGTATCATCAGTTCTCCACCACCGGTCATTGCCTGCTGGGCATTTATGAACAGGTTTAGTATCGCCTGTTTTATCATATCCGTGTCAATTCTGCAAATCAGGGACTCGCCGCAAAGGCCCTGACGAATGGTTATTGAATGGCTGTGGGCTTGGGGGCAGTAGAAATCCACCATATCGCCAATGAGCTGGTTGATATCGACTGTGGCCAGTTGAGGCGGTGTTCTGTCGAGATAATGCAGAAAACTCTCGAGTATATGTTCGAGCCTGCCAGCTTCCTGCTGGACCACGGTAATCTTCCTGGCCGCCCTGTCGAGCTTGCCAGAATCCTTGCCGACGTTCGAATAACGCAGGTCATCCAAATCTTCTCCGGCCAGCTTCAGGTTGACCTTGATTGTGGAAAGAGGATTCTTTATCTCGTGCGCAAGGCCACCGGTAAGTTTGCTAAGCTCTTCAAAGCGTTCGAGTTGCCCGCTTCGGGCTTTCCGATCGAATGAAGCCCTCTTGCACACAAGGAGAATGGCGGCAGGAACTACAATGAGCAAGGCAACGATAAAGCCGTACAGGAACTGAAGCACTTGTTATCCCTCTGCATCACGCCTGGACGGCAGAAAACAGCCGTATCAGGCGTGGCGTCAACACGACTAACGTAGATCCGTGCTCTGCATTTCTGCTCTGACAGATCGGCAAGCTCTATTACTTTGCTTCTTCAGGCTGCTTCTCTTCCGTCTTCTCATTCTTGCTGAGTTCGATCAAGGCAGCCTTGCGAGATAGCTTGAACCTGCCCTGATCATCCACTGAAAGCAGCTTGACGTCTATCAGATCCCCTGACTTGCACACCTGATCAACACTTTTGACGTAGCCATCGCTCAACTCACTAATGTGGCAAAGGCCTTCCACGCCAGGTATGATCTCCACGAAAACGCCGAAATCCTTAACAGAGACAACCTTGGACTGAGGATATATGCGCCCGACCTTTGGCGGTTCGGTCATGGCCTCTATAAGCCCTTTGGCCTTGAGGTGGCCATCACCGCCAACACAACTGATGTATATAGTTCCATCGTCTTCGATTTCGATAGTTGTGCCGGTCTGTTCCTGGAGGGCCTTTATAACTTTGCCACCCGGGCCAATTACCTTGCCGATCAACTCCGGATCGATCTCAATGGTCAGTAGCTTGGGAGCATAGATGCTGAGTTCCGCTCTGGGCTCACTTATGGCCTCATTCATGATCTTGAGGATACTAAGGCGGGCCGGCTTGGCGCGATTGAGAGCTTCAACCATGATGTTATGCGCCAGGCCCTCGGCTTTTATGTCGAGTTGAATTGCGGTAATGCCATTCACGGTTCCAGCAACTTTGAAGTCCATGTCGCCATAGTGATCTTCTTCGCCGATGATGTCCGTCAGCAACTCGTATCTACCGTTTTCGTCGCTGATCATTCCAACGGATATTCCAGCCACAGGGCTTTTTATCGGGACGCCGGCATCCATCAAAGCGAGCGTACCGCCACAAACCGAGGCCATTGAACTGGAACCATTGGACTCGGTAATACCCGAAACGATTCTGATCGTATAGGCGAACTTGTCCTCCGGCGGCCTTACCCATTCAAGAGCTTTTTCAGCAAGTGCCCCGTGCCCGATCTCTCTTCGCCCTGGTCCACGCATTGGGCGCACCTCACCGACCGAATATGGCGGGAAGTTGTAATGCAGCGTGAAATTCTCTCTGTATTCTTCAAGCAGCCCATCAATAATCTGGGCATCTCTGATCGTCCCGAGGGTTGCAGTAACAAACGCCTGGGTCTCGCCTCTTGTGAATAGTGCGGAACCATGGGTTCTCGGCAGTAAGCCAACTTCACAGGAAATCGGCCGGACGTCCTCATATCCTCTACCATCCAGTCTCTTGCCCTCGAGGAGCAATTTGCGAACGACTTCCTTCTGAACCTTATCCATGATTTGCTTGAGGACAGATTCTGCACATCTCGGCTCAGCCTGTCCTTCACTAGCAGAACAGTATTCGGCTTTGATCTCGTCAAACAGAGCCTTTACGGCTTTGCTACGCTGCTGTTTCTCCGGTATTTGCTTAAGTTCGTAAAGCCTATCAACGGTTTTTGAACGTATTTCAGAACTAATTTCGGCGTCGATCTGTCTAAGGGTAATTTCCTTTTCCACACCGACC
>CAZYMD010000082.1:0-20798 GCA_964649005.1 uncultured Pirellulales bacterium | reverse complement strand
AGTTCTTCGACTCCCTCACACTCGGTGGTGATTATGGGTAGGCCGGAGGCCATTGCTTCGAGCATGGCGTTGCTCATGCCTTCGTGGGCGCTGCTCATGACGAAGATATCATTATCGCGGTAGAGCTGGGGCATTTGTTCAGATGGAATTCTGCCCATGAAGATGACCTTATCGGCAATGTCCAATTCATTGGCCAGGCTCTGGAGTGGATCGAGGAGGTTGCCATAGCCTGCGATATTGAGCTGGACGTCGAGGCCCAGCTTGCTGGCGTGAGCGGTGGCCCTGATCAACAGGTCGATTCTCTTTCTGCCTATGAGCCTGCATACTGTCAGCATCTGCAGGGGTTTCGAGATGTCTGGCTTTTGTGATGGATAGAATTTTTCGGTGTCGATGCCGTTGGGAATAACTTTTATGTCCAGATCGGGCATGAAATCAAACGCCAGGCTTCTGAGACCTTTGCTGTTGGCTACGACAATCGAGGCTTTAGACCATATCCTGCGAAATAGGCCCGACAACAGTTTATAATCGAGGCCAAGGCGCATATTGTATCCGGGGACATCGGAGCCTCGCAGGGAGATGATATAAGGCAGTCTCGCGGCGTCCCTATAGCAGAACCAGCCGGTCGGGAAGGCGAAGAAGGCGTGAGACAAATCGTATTGGTTCTCGCGAACCAGTCTGTAGTAATGACGGCGTGTTTTGAGTAGCCAGGCCATTACTTCGCTCTTTCGCCAATAATGAAGCTGCTGCTTGCGAATTCCAACCTTGAATATTCTGATATTGTCCGAAAAGACCTCTTCCACGAAGCCGGGCTTCGGTGCCGATGTCAGCACGTCCACTTGCAGGTCTTCGCACTTTGCGTACTCGTGCAGCAGGCAGAGATTTGCCTTGCCTGCGCCGCCGCCTATCGGCGGGAATTCGTAGTTGAGCATCAATATTTTCATTGGCTGAATTCTACAATGAAAGCTGCGACTTTAACACTCCCTGCTTTTGCGAGCGATGACATAAAGGTTCGTCTGAAGCGACAGGGGCAGCTTTCGGAAATTTATATATTTGAAAATACGGCCGATTGGGCCAAGCTTCTTAAACTTCTCTATCGTGTATTCGTTTACAGGATTCATCTTTCTAAAGCGCGTTTCGAATCCATGGCGGGCGAGTCGTCGCCTCAATTGCCCAGGCGTATGGAGCGATGGATGCGCGCGTCTCCATTTGAAGGATCTGTACTTTAGGGTCTCGAAAATCATGTTGCTGTATTTGTTTGGCGTCTGGAAGAGGTAGTGGCCGTTGGTTTTGAGGACGCGCACAACTTCCTGTACGTGCATTTCGATTCGGGCTATGTGCTCGAACAGGTCGAAACTAAGGACGACGTCGAATGACTCATCCGGATATGGCAAATGTTCGGCGGGCTGGACCTGCAAGTCGATTGGGCCGTACTTTTTGAGGCCGTAGTTGATTGCTTCTTGAGATATATCTGTGCCGATTACGCTGTGTCCTTTTTCGCTCAGGGCGTGTACTACCGAGCCTATGCCACAGCCGATTTCGACTATTTTGTCGTTTTCTTTTAACAGGCCTGTTTCGTCGAGGAACTCCAGATTGGTTTGCAGGTTGCCTCGCTGCTCCCTGCCTTTTTCGAGCTCGCTGCGCCAGCCTCGGTTGTAAAGCTCCTGTTGTTCTCTAAGTTCGTCATCCATCAGGTATGCCAATGCTTCGAACGCCCAAGCCTGGAGTTTACTTGCGCTGAAACAGAACGTGTTCTCCGAATGCGCCAACGATTCTGTAATTGTTCATGACGTATTGTCTAAAGGGTTTCATTGCTTCGTATCTGCGGGCTTCGTCGGGGTCGATCTGTTGGCTGAGCCTCTGTGTGTAGAAGGTGTCGAACTGTGTGACAAACGACTCGTTGTTGCGAAGGAATCCCTGCTCGTTGGCGAAGGGGGTGTTTTTCTGCACCCTTGGCCACAGTTCCAAAGGGGGCCTGTTCCATGGAAAATGCAGTTTGTGCGTATCGACGATAAATTTCGGAGGCTGTTTCTTGAATCCGTCAAGTATCTCGGTCACCCGCTCGGTCAACTGAGGCGGTGTCAGCGTGTGCATTGTTCCTTCGAAGGCCTTCGGGGCAGGGCTCATCCTTTGGGCGACGACATATATACCAGGGACCCAGCCCCAGACGTAGATGCCATCACTTTCCGTTGAATTTTGGCGAATGTATAGGCCCACCTGCTCCCAAGGCCCTTTATAGTTGGCGTTTTTTCGGCGAAGGCTTACGTCTCTGTACTTCTGGACGTATCCTTTTGCCCGGATCGGATTACCATTACGGTCTTTGTACTGTTGGCCTGAGTGTGCGCTTTTGTTTATGCCAATAAATATGTGCGCCGACAAGACCACCATCAGCAGCAGGCATAGAAAACCAATCGCAGCCCACATTGGTTTGTTCTCGGCTTTAGTGAATTTATCACTATATAACGCAACCAGATATCCGCCCAACATAGCTGCTGAGGCGTTCAGGGGCAGGTAATATTGCTCATACGAACGTGGGCTGATCCAGACGAATATCATGTCGAGAATCCACCAGATAGCAAACAGTAACACGAAGCGTTCGTATGGCTTTGTTTCCAGCTTTCGTTTGGAAGTATAAGTCAGGATCGATCTTATGACTCTTGCCACACATGCCAGTATTGCCAGGGCGACGGGCAGGATTAGAACTCCGTAGTATCGCAGGACTCTGGCCTTAACTTCAGAGAAGGCAATCATCTTGTAGCTCATCGATACGTAGTCCGGCGATTGTGCCTGCTGTACTTCTGAGCTACTGACAAGGTGTTTTGCCAGGGTATCCCATATAACCTGATATGGCAGGGCCATCTGGATATGCCATCCTATCATCCAGATGTAAGCAGGGGCTATTGCAGCGGCGGCTCCCACAAACAACCACAGCACATCCGATAGCATTTGACGCCAGGTTCTATGTTTGAAGAGAGGCTGCAACACGACAAAGAGACCTATCGCGCCAATCGCAGACAATCCGGTTGCTTTGAACAGCGGCGCCCAGATCAGGAACGCGCCTGCGAGCATTGCCCATAGACGCCTGCCGTTCAACTGGTACATCACGTACGAGCAGACACCCAGGATCATAAAGGCGATCATGTACTGCTCTTTGACGTTGCCATACTTGGCCATAAAGGGCGCAGAAAGATATGATGACGCCACTACGACAGTTAGTATTGCTGCGAGCCTGCCGAAGAGTTTCCACATCGTGATGAACATCAGTATCAGAGCGGCGGCCTGAAAGATGGCTTGAATCAGTTTGGGGCCTGTGTCGTTGAAGCCGAACAGCTTTACGCCAAGCATGTTTAACAGCAGGGTTCCCAACTGTGCGCTGGGCTTTTCTTCGACGCCGATCTCGGCGCCTTCGAGAATATGTTTGGCTGAGTAGACGTAACCGCCACCGTCGAATGCACAGGGGGAATTGAATTCGAAGTACTTGCCCAGAGCGAACGGGACACCAGCTAAAACGATTGCGGCCAGGCAGACTAATAGAGTCCCGGGTATCCTGGTTCCTGATTCGATTTTCTCGGGCAATGGCTCTTTACGGCGATGATGGTGTCTATTTGCGGGGTGAGGCTTGCTCATTAGGTCTGTCCATCCTTGTCAGAAGAATCAAGCACATCTCTGACGACGTATGTCGGGCGATTCTGCGATTCGTGGTACGTTCTGACCAGCAGTTCGGCCAGCAGGCCCATTAAGATAAACTGTACGGTCGTAATGAGTAGGACTGCTATCAGAATCAGCAGTGGATTTCCACTCATGTCGAAATGCCTGAATATTTTCTGGTAGAGTACAACCATTCCGATGATTACTGAGCCAAATGCACTGGCCAGGCCCAGACCGCCGAAGATGTAAATTGGCTTGGTCGAAAAGGAGCCTAAAAACTTAACCGTCATCAAGTCCAATATGACCTTCCAGGTTCTTGCGAGGCCATATTTTGCCTGCCCTGCTGTTCTCGGCCTGTGGTTCACGACCATCTCGGCAATTCTTGCCCCGCTCCAACTTGCCAGGGCGGGGATGAATCGGTGCATTTCACCGTATAGGTTGGTTTCATCCAGTACTTCCTTGCGGTATGCCTTGAGCGTGCAGCCGAAGTCGTGCAGATCGACGTTGGTTATCCTGGCGATCAGCCAGTTGGCGATTTTGGATGGTAGCAGTCTTGTGAGAGCATTGTCGTAGCGTTTTTTCCTCCAGCCACTCACGACGTCGAAGCCTTCGTTGAGCTTGTCTATCATTGCGGGGATGTCCGCCGGGTCGTTTTGCAGATCGGCGTCTATCGCAACGACGATGCTGCCTCGAGCGTGGTCGAAGCCTGCGCTGAGAGCTGGGGTTTGGCCGAAATTCCTGCGGAAGCGTATTACGCGAACTCTGCTGTCCTGCTCGTGCAATTTGGTTAGCAGGTCGTAGCCGCCATCTGTGCTCCCGTCGTCTACGAACACTATCTCATATTCATACTTATCGGACAAAGTCTCTGTGATCTGATCGTAAAGCGGGCGGATATTATCCTGCTCGTCGAGCAGGGGTACTACTACCGAAATCTCGATATCCTTCTTGCCCATAATAATGTGTGTCCCGGTTGCTGATGATGCTGCAATATCGTATCACGGTCACTGCGTTGTTGCAAGCTGCATCCGATTGGTCTTGCAACGCCAAATAAGCCCTTGTCGAGGGGCCCACACAAGAGCATATCGGTTGCATAAGCATGTCGGAGCAAGCAAAAAAAACCCCTGGATCGCTCATAATCCCGTTTCGAGCGTCAAAGGGCTTTGTTATGATGCTTTTGATAGAACGATTCGCAGTATGTCTTTCCGGCAGTTGGGATTACCTGCCTGGATTATCGCAATAGCAAGGAGTACGACATGAAAAAGGCAACGGTTTATTATTGGGGTGTCCTGGTTTTGGTCTCGGCGTTGATCCTCGCGGCCACGGCTGGGGGAGAGACTCGAACAGTGATTCATCCGAAGGATACAGGGCTGGCGCTCGAAAATCCCGGCATGGGCTGGGGATTTCACTACTACTCGAACATACCCACGAATTACGGCTCGAGGCTTGAGCCTTGTGATACGCTGGATGATTTTCCCGGCCTGACACACATTTATCTTCGGATTCCCTGGGCGTATCTGGAGCCTGCTGAGGGCGAGTTCGACTGGTCAGTGCTGGATACGCCGAGCCAGCGCTGGATCGACAAGGGCAAACAGATCGCCATTCGCATCTGCTGTTCTGAGTCTTGGACGCGTTATGCGACGCCCAAATGGGTGCAGGAGGCGGGCGCGAAGGGCTACAATTTCAGACCTGGCGATGGCATCGTGGAAGATGGGCCATTTTGGGAGCCAGATTACGACGATCCGGTTTTTCTCGAAAAGCTCGACCATTTCCTGGCCGCGATGGCTGCCCGCTATGATGGGAGCCCTGATGTGGCGTTTATTGATATCGGGTCGTTTGGCGTTTGGGGGGAGGGACACACATACGCCAGCACGAAATTGCCTTATTCAACCGCTACTATTCGCAGACACATTGACCTGCACCTCAAGCATTTCAAGAAGACTTTGCTTGCGGCCAACGATGATTTTGTCAGTCACGACAGGGGCCCTGAAAGTATCGAGTATGCGTGCAAGCATGGGCTTACTCTGCGCGACGACAGCATACTGGTCCAGCCTGCCCCCAATGCCTATTTTCATACAGATTTGGCCCAGATGTTCTGGCCCAAGGTTCCGGTTGTTCTGGAATGTGAGCATTTCGGATCGTCCAAGAAGCGGGGGGCATGGCAGGACGGCCACTTGTACTTGCAGGCTGTGGAGGATTATCATGCGAGTTATGCCTCGATACATTGGTGGCCCCATGAATTTCTCGAGGCCAACCGCGATCTTATCCGCCGGATCAATCAGCGTTTGGGTTATCGGCTGCAAGTCGTTGAGGCCTCATGGCCTGATAAGGTGGGCCTGGACTCGACTGTCGATATGGTGCTCAAGTGGCGAAATGTGGGGGTGGCGCCGTGCCTGTCAGGCGGTTATCCGGCAGTGACCCTCAAAGACGACAAAGGCGGGATTGTTGGGATTTATGTGGACGACACCTTCAATGTGCGAGCCTTGCCAACCGGCGCTCCGGGGCAGGCCCTGATAGTAGAGCAGCGGTTCAGCTTCAAACTATCACAATTATTGCACGGGGAATATCGGCCAAATGTTCGAAAGGTCGGTGTCTTTCAGGTCGATCTTTCAGTTGGCAGTAGGATCGGGAGCCCCAGGATCGCGTTGCCTTTGCAGGGGGACGATGGCTATCGTCGCTATCGTTTGGGGACGCTGGATGTGGTCGAACCATAGGCGGGATCAGGTCGTAGATGGATTAGCGGAAGCATGAATGTCGTATAGCCATTTTTTGTTAGACTTTGGATGGCTCTGTTGAGATAGTAATGGCCGATGTGGCGGATACAGGAACGGTGTGAATTCACTGTGGCTGACAGGGGATACCGGGCCGGAAATGTCTCGCCTTGTAACGATGTTTTGGCTAAAATTAAGATTTGTGTATATGTTTGAAAATCGATATGGAGATAGTGCTATGAAGCACCTTTCGTTAGTTTCAATACTTCTCGTTGTTGTCTCGTTGACTTTTCTGAGCGGCTGCGGCAAATCCAACAAAGCTACTTCTGAAGAGGCTGTTGTTTCCGAATCTCCGGAAACTGTGACTGGCGACGTGAGAGCGAGTCAGGCACAGGTTGCTCCGGAGCAGAAGCAAGAGCCTGCTAAAACCACGTCCGGCAGGAAAGGGCCTAAGATCCAGATGGAAAAGGTCGTGCATGATTTTGGCGAAATCGGCCCGGGCATCAAAATCAAATGCGAATTCCCATACAAGAATATTGGCGATGGTGATTTGAACATGGCTGTACAGTCCACTTGCGGTTGTGCAATTGCCAGCTTTAAGACGCCCCTCAAGCCCGGTGAGAGCGGAATTATCGAAGTGGAGTATCACGCCCAAATCCTGCCTGGCAACGTTAGAAAACATTTGTATGTCACCTCCAACGATAAAGAGAATCCAAAGATTGAATTTGCGATAAAAGCTACTGTCGTTCAACGAATTGCCTGTGAACCCGACAGGCTGAAATTCGTCCTTAGCGAGAACGACGAAGGCGTTCGGGACATAACGTTGACGAGCCTGGATGACAGGCCGTTCGCGATTAAGAGTTTTACGTCAACTGCTGATTGTGTTACCGCTGATATCGATCCTGCTGTTGAGGCGACAAAGTTTGTGCTCAAAGCTAAAGTCGACTTTGAAAAACTGAAAACCAATCTCAGGGGCCGCATTTTGATAAGCCTGACACATCCCGAGTGCCAGAGCGTTACAATTTTCTTTGATGTGTTGCCCAGGTACGAGGTCACTCCGCCCATGATAGTCCATCTCGAGGCGGAGCGACAAAAGACGATAACGAGAAAACAATCGATCCTAAGCAACTACGAAAAGCCCTTTAATGTGGAGTCTATCATTTCGAAGGACAATTCGGTGAAATTGCTGAGCAAAGAGAAAATACGCGATGGTTATATTCTCGAATTGGCTATTACTCCACCGGATCCGAAAGGTGAGATCAATTACAACACTGAATACACGATCAAACTCGATGATGGTATGGAAATTCCAATCGCCTGCCGGATGTTCTACATAGAGCCTGATTAAGAAGCGGGCTGAAATAGCAATCGGCTGCAGCCCGCAAAGGTAGTCACTTTTAAGCGGTTGAGTGGTTGAATAAACCAGGTCTCGTAGGGTGTCTATCGGATATCCTGAAAGTGACTGGAGAATAGAAAGGGCCTGGATGTTGAAAGAGAGGGCTGTGTGTTGGATCTGCGGATCGATATTTCTGCATAAGATACCATCCAATTTAGATACATGGCACTCGGAGACCTATAATTAATGTATTGAGGAAACGAGGCGTTCGTCCAATGCCTTGGGGGCCGTTGGAAAGCCGGAAATGTCTTGTTTGACGGCGTGTTTTTTGTTAAAATACAGGCTTTGAGGGTTTAATTGAAACACATGTGGAGATTGACTTATGAGGTGCATTTCATCGATAGCATTGCTTGTTATTATTTCGGTGTTCCTTGTAGCCGGCTGCCAGGAACCTGCGCAAGATTCGCTTGAAAAGACTGTGGTTGTACAGATGCCCGATAAGCAGGAGGCGACAGAGGCCGACGAGACACTTGTCACAACTGACCAACAGCCCGTGGAGGCAACGGCCGATGAATCGGTGTCTGAGGCTACGGATGAAACACAGGCCACTGAGACTGCGACTGAGGTAAAGGGGCCAAAGATCATGGTCGAGAAGATCGTGCACGATTTCGGTGATATGGGGCCCGGCACCAGGCAGAAATGCGAATTCCCTTTCAAGAATATTGGTGATTCGACACTGAACATAGACGTACAGTTGACCTGTGGCTGTACCGTCATCGATCCCAAGATGAAAAAGGTCTATGCTCCTGGCGAGAGTGGTACACTTGAAGTTGAGTATCATGCCCAGATTTACCCTGCGAAAGTACGCAAGCACCTGTTCATAATGAGTAACGATAGTGAAAATCCCAAAGTTACTTTGACTCTCAAGACAACCGTTGTCAAGCGGATTGACTATGATCCCAACCACCTTAAGTTCTTCCTTGGTGAGGAAAACGTAGGCGTTCAGGAAATAACGCTAACCAGCCTGGATGATCGGTCGTTCTCGATAAAAAGCTTTATATCCACTGCGGATTGTATTACCGCTGATATCGATCCCTCTGTAGAGGCGACGAAGTTCGTGCTCAAGACCAGGGTTGACGGAGAGAAGCTGAAGACTAATCTCAGGGGGCGGGTAAGCATAGGTTTGACACATCCGGAATGTCCGAGCGTCGAAATCTTTTTTGACGTGCTGCCTAAATACACCGTTACTCCATCGACGTTAATTTTGTTAGACGAAGATATTAAACCGCTTCAGCCGGTTAAGCGGAAACTATGGATTCTCAGCAATTACAAGAAACCTTTCGATATAGATTCCTTGGTCTCAAAGGACAATTCTGTAAAGCTCCTTGAAAAGAGAAAAATACGCAATGGCTACGAGCTGATTTTGGAGATAATTCCGCCTGATACAAAAGGTGAAATGGATTTCGGTGGTGAGTACACGATTAAATTAAATGATGGGGGAGAACTTCCGATCACGTATCGTGGTTTTTATCAGGAATCGGATGAAGAGGAAAAATGAACGAATGTCCGAACATCGCCACGAGTAGATGATTCATTGTGTTTATCAAGCTATACGATAATCCGGATACTATGAAATATAACCTTAGAACTGAACGTAAATCGCATTTTCATGTGATTAGATTGTTGTTATTGAGTGTTTGTTTGCTGGTTTTTTTAGGCTCTTGCGTGCGGGAAGCGCCAAAGTCCGTTTCAAAACCTGCGGGTGATGATTTGCCTATTGAATCGGGCGCCTCGATTGATGCGCTAACAATCTTTTTTACCGGCAATGAGCTTGGGGCGTTGAAGCCTTGCGGCTGTTCCGGGGGGCAATTGGGCGGGATAGACAGGCGTTCGGCGGTATTCGACAGTGTTCCCGATCGTAACAGGCTGATTGTAGATACAGGCTCGTTCGTTCAGAATGAACGCGAGCAGGCTATGATAAAGTTCAACATCCTGGTTCGTGCGTTCAAGCTGCTGGACTATGACCTGGTCAACCTGACATCCAAAGATATCCAGACTGCAAGAAATCTCGGATTGCTGGTTAATCCTACGGTGGAGTTTGTCAGTTCTTACACCCTTGAAGACGATAAGGTCCGGACTGCGTTCACTAAGCGGTATATGCTTAAAGATGAGCCTTTGGATGTATCGATTGTGCCGTTTGATCCGCAGATGACGAACGAGCAGATTTCTGAATTATTGTCCTCAAAAGCGGGCGTTCGATCCGTTAACGTCCTTATTCTGAACCATTATAACGGTCAGATACTCGAAAGGATAAAACGCGACTTACCATCGGTCGATTGTCTCGTATGTCCGGCAGAAGGGGATGAACCAGCTCGTATGGGCGATCCTGGCGCAGGGCCTTTGATGTTTTCGATAGGTAGATATGGCAAATACGTTTGCAAACTGGAAATAACAGGTTCAGCACAGGCCGATGGAAAGAAACCTGTACTGAGCTATAGCTCAGTGCCTGTTACGGAAGATCTCCCACATAATATTTCCCTGGTTAATTTGTACAAGGCATACCAGAAGATTGTCAGGCAGAGTAACTTATTGGAGTCTCACCCTCGCTTCACAATAGATGAAGGCCTGAAATACGTAGGCTCTGAATCCTGCCAGTCGTGCCATGAGGAGATATACGATAAATGGAAGCAGTTCGGCCACGCCGATGCGTACAGCACTCTTGTGGAGGTGGGCTCTGAAGCCGATCCGGAGTGTATTGGCTGCCATGTTGTCGGATTCGATTATGAAACCGGCTACGTTTCAAAGGAAAAGACGCCGAATCTGATAAATGTTGGCTGTGAAAACTGTCATGGTCCGGGCTCGGAACATAAAAAGATTGTCGGAAACGTAGCGACTGGTGATCCAAAGCTGTTTTGTGAGGATTGTCATACGCCGGAACATTCATCAAGTTTTGCCGCCCAAAAGGATGAATATTTTTCGAAAATCAAGCATTGGACGGAACTAAAATCAGACCGCGATGTCAAATAGTACAGGATGTTTGAAAGGTAAAGTATTATGATTAAGACGTTGCGGATTACAAGTGTGCTGGCGGCGGCATTGGCTGTAGTTGTCTTCTCCCTCTCGGTGGTGTATGGTATGCGCACCGATCCTGCTATCGAGGAACTCCTTAAATCACCAGGTGTTATAGCCAAGTTCAGCCAGGATGCAGGCACAAGAACAAGGAGGACCGACGATCAGAGTTCTCCTCTGGAGAAGCAGGCACATCTCTTCGCGCTCTATCTGAATCCACCCGCCAAGCCTAAACCCCCGGAGAGGACTGTTGCACGCACGACGCCCGTTCCAGCACGGGTTATTCCCCAAGGGCCTGTTTCTGCGAAATTCAGACTTATAGGCACCAGCGTTCACCATTCGGATCCTAATATGTCGCTGGCTTTCATCGATGAGCCTGGTATAGGCCTTCACTGGGTCAGGCAGTCGAGCAATATAATGCACCTTGATATAGTTGAAGTGAAGGACGGCGTAGTTGTCGTTCGAGATGGGCAACGGACGTTCGAGGTTCCCGCCGAGCCCAGACGGGTGGCTGTGGACCTTGAGGGCACACCCGGAAGCCGCCCGACGGCAGTAGCAACAAGTACGCCAACCAGAAACGTCGGTACTTTCTCTCCAGTGTCAATGGCCAACAGGACGGTAGTAACACCTCGCACTGAGGTTCAAAGGGCTGCTCCGCCGGAGCCTGTTATGGACGAGCAAAAGAGCGCGGAGATTCTGTCGTTAATGGAAAGGCTTCAAAGTATCCAGGAGGCGGAAAAAACGGGTTCGGTTGATTCCAATGAGGCTGCCAGGACGAAAGAAAAGATAATGTCCAACTTCAGAGCGTCACAGGTGAGCGAGGAAGAAGCGAAGAAGCTGAACAATTTAGGCAGGCAGCTCGATCAGGACGATCGGGAATCGCCTGAAAATCCCCGACGCCCCGGCTCGAAGATAGACGGCTCGATTCCTCGCAGGCCACCCATTTCCCAGCGAAGAAGCATCCCCAGATCACCCAATTCCCAATAAGATTTAAGCTGAAACGCGGATAAAGAAAGGTGGCTCACTCAATGAGTCACCATGCATTATTGTGTCTAACCTCAAGGCGAAGCTCGTAGAGCGATATTTTGCTGAGAGGCGATATTTGACTTGTTCTTGACAAATCACCTCATCTTCCCTACTTAGTCAATCCATGAATGGTTTCTGTTGGGCTACACGTATGTTGTGGGTTCCGGGGCGTCCTCCAATGTGTGCCGACGGGGGTAGTCTTCAGGTTAGGGGCAGATCACAATGAGGATTGTTGTTCAAAGAGTGCTTAAGGCTGCTGTCGATGTTGCCGGGCAATGTGTCGGTGAGATCGATGAAGGCCTGCTGGTCTACCTTGGTGTGGGCAAAGGCGATAGTATGGAGGATGCCCAATTCATTGCAGAGAAGCTGGTGAACCTGCGCATATTTGGTGACGAACAGGGCAAGATGAACAAGAGCGTTCAGGATGTAGGGGGGGACATACTGCTTGTGAGCAACTTCACACTGCATGGTGACTGTAGAAAGGGTCGAAGGCCCGGCTTCGATGCGGCTGCCGAGCCTGGAACCGCTGAGGAACTGTACGAAGCGGTGGCGGATCTGATAGCCCGGCAGGGTGTTCCCGTCGAGAAGGGCGTATTCGGGGAGCACATGCACGTTACGAGTGTGAACGATGGCCCCGTCACATTTATCCTCGATAGCTGCCGCCTCTTCTGAGCCTCAAGCATATACGGACTCGGTTGACAGACTATATTCCTGCCTGCCGTTCCGATACGATCATGCCGATTAGTGAAAGCCTTCCGATGCGATAAGCCATCAATCTTCAGAAAACTCTACTTGCCCCTCATCGCATCTCGCACTTGTCGTATTGCCATGTCAACCGCTCGCAGGTTAGTTGACAATTGACCCTGGATTTCGGCCTTCTTGGCTTGGCCGACAGTACGAATCTGGCCGAGCGAGTTTCCGCCACCCGCCCAGGTCATGAAAGATAGTATTCTGCCGCATGAATTACACCATACGCTGGGTGGGTCGTCTGAGTAGTCCATGGAGTGAAGGGTCTCGGTGCCGCAATTTTCGCAGGCCATCATGCGAGGTTGCTTGAACGCGGCTTCATAGGCCTTCCACAGAGCGTCGCGGTCGCGGAAATAGGCCTTGTTCAGATTGGCAATCGCAGTTTCAGATCTTTTGCGAAGCTCCGACTGCAAAGATTGGAGGCGCTGGAGTTCCGCACGCAGTTCTTCGCTGGATCGATCCCGGGCAGAGGCATATTCCTCTTCGACTTTGCCCTCGTCCCACTGCTCTTGCTCTGTCGCCACATCCTGCTCGGCTGGTACGCTCTCTTCAGGCAAGGGCTCTGTTGAGCCGATTGCGGCGTGGAGACGCGAGAGTTCGGCGTGAAATGCGGCCATGGCCTGGCCGGCCTCTGTCCACTGGCCTGGAATCGCCTGACAAGTGGGAAGGGCTTGCGGGGCTATGGACTTGTAGAGCGATTGTACGGGCTCAGGATAAAGGCTGCCGATGAGTCCCTGCGTAGTTTCCACCGCCTCGTGAATCGTCCGGAGATTCATATAGTGGGCTATAAGTCTGTCAGAGTAGTCAGTCTGCCACGCAGGCAGCTTGATGCCCTTCAGTGTGGCAATCGCGTTCTACACAGTTCTGAGCTCGACCCTCTCATTGGGTCGCCTTGTGCGCAGGAATTGTGCGTATCGTGTCATCGGGTCAATATACTTATTGATATTCTTGACAATAGGATCAATAAGCCCGCCAACCTTGTTCGATATCCTCATCAGGCTCGCGACAGAGTTGCGTCTCGGCTGCAGATACGCGCCCAATTGCAGCATCTGCTTCTGATAGTTCCGGAGCGTCACGAGTGGTGACTGTTCGGCGTTCGTCAGAATCTGAATCTGGGCGGTCGCCTGACTGACGTATGGACGTTGCTGCTCCAGTTGGCTCGAAAGCGCTGAGTATTCGCTGGTCAGCGTCTTGAGTACGGCGCCGGCAGCAGCAAGCTGAGCCGGGTCCTGTCCAAGTGAGCCGGCTGTGTTTCGCGCGTGTGAGGCATTCTGTTTTGCCTGGCTCGACACCTGCTTGAGCACGGCTAATGTCTGCTCTTTGCCGCTGGTGTTCTGCATCGTGCTGTCCTGCATCTGCTGGACTTGCCGAACCAGCCCGAGTAGATAGGCCTGATATTTCTCATTGGCTGGAACGAAGGATTGACGCAGTTTGGTAATGGAGGTCTCCTCCTTCATCGTTTCGTCAAACAGTTGTCTGATTTTAATTACGTTATCGGCGTGTGCTTTGAGCTGGCCGGCGATGCGCTTGGCGGTCTCGGCTCCATACCTGGAATTGCTCTCGTCCGTCTCGTCGTTGAATCGCTCTAACTGATCGGCATAACGCTCCCACAGATCAGCTTCTTCTCTGGCTTCATAGATCGACAGGGCCGATTCCAGGCCCGCCCCGACGACCATCAGCACCGGATTGGCACAGAAGATGGAGGCCATGCTTGTACCTTTGACAGAACCATAGACGCCCTTGCGAAGCATGACACGGCGATTGACGAATTTGGCATAGTTAGAATTCGGATCGTTCGCATCGATGCCCTGCAGAGAATAGTGCAGGAGCTGATCCTTGCGATACTGTTCAGCTTTGACTGTGAAATGATGGTTGATGTCATGAGCCCCCAACAGGGCGGAACCCACCTTGGTCACTGAAAACAAAGCGGCAACAACGCCCTTGCCTATCGCTACGGAATTGGAGTCACCCTGTGCAATCGAGGAGGAATACCATCCGTACCCGGCCATACCCGCTCCGAAGGTCTGCATGCCATAACCTGCGACCTTGGCCGTGTTGGGATTGTTGACGAAATCGCTGTATTTTCGCGTGCCCCGCGTGACGATATCGTCAAATGTATCAGCGCCTGGAAGACGGAATTTTTTGGTCTCACCGAAGACACTCGGTCCGACTGGCTTGCGCCCTGTACCTTTTCGGATGCTCTCCATCCAGTCGTCCATTTTCTTGCCCTGTTTTCCGAGCTGCTCCAGGTCCGCATTCACATTGTCCAGTTGCGTCTGAGCGTTCTTCATATGGATCGGATCATTCTGATGCTTGGCAATCGCCATATTCGTCTCAGCATCCTGCAAACGCTTATGGAGTCCCGCCTCATCCATCTCGCCGAGCGATTTGAGGCTCTCATGCATTCGCACGGCACTGTCGATCTTCTGCGCCCGTACCTCGGTGATCTGTCTGCGAATAACAGGATCGTTGGATTGACGCAGGGCATTCTCAAGCCCCTGCGCCCGGTTCATCTCGATCTCGAAAGACTGTTTCGCCTTATTCTGACAGACGTGTGTAGTCTCATCCATGGCTGAATGAAAAGCCCTGATGTTCTTATCGTTCAGCTTCGACAGCTCGGGCACAATGTTGTGTCCTTTGCGGACGCTGTCAAGCGTCTCCCAGAACTGATCCGGCGTCATATCCAGATTCGAACGTTTCAGGATGACCTTCAGCTCCCCATCCGTTATTCTCATCGTCTCCATCGCCTTGAACGTACCCTTGCATGCCACTTGCAGAGCTTCCGGCTTCTTGAGCAACTGCCCCGGCGGCGTCTTCAATCCCTTGCGAGCCTTCCGCAGGTGGTCAAGCGTCTCAACGGCCTTGCGCCCCGGCTGATCTGCACCCATGTCAAACGACAGATATGTCTCAGCACTTCGCGCATCTATTTTGATCTGCGTGTCATACGCAGATGAGCCCACCTGTCCCATGCGACCGTTGTAGTTCACAGTCGTATCCATCGGACCCTTTATGGTCAGATAGCCCGGCGTTAGCTCGACGCAATGAACGTCGTCGAATGCATCAGCAATGCCGATCTTCTTAAGCTCAGTCATAAAGCGCTTGGTCTGAGCGGGAGTACCGGCCATGTCGATATCGCCGGCCATGCCGCGACCTTTTGTTGGATCCGAACCGAGAGATACCTTCAATCCATGCTTCTCTGCACAGATTTTAATGATCTCGCCGCGTCGAACTGCGAGCTTTCGGCTCTTGTCCATGAAGACATCGTATTCATTCTGGAGCTGAAGCTGTTGCTGCGCTTTGCTGAGCGACGTGTTATTCGAGATCGCAAAACGCTTCTGCTGGAATTCCCCAGTGATCTGATTGTAAGAGGTCTTGATGGACTCCCATTCAGGGCCATACTGAACCACAAGATCGGTTTCCTGCGCGGCAACATTTGGCACAGGGCTAAGCAAGGCCAGAAGGACCAGGCATACTATCGATTGAGTCGTCACCGGATGTCTCATTGCTCGCTCCTCCTTGCCTGGAGTTCCTTCTTGATTTGTTCGGCCATTCGCACAATCGGGTCGGATGCCGGATGTGTCTTGATTATCTTGTCGAAGATGGCCTCAGCCCGCTCGTTCTCCCCCTGGAGTTGACGTACCACGCCGATGAGCCCTTCTACTGCACTGTCGGTCGGGTGATTCTCATAAATGCCCAGCAGGTACATCAGCCCACCCGTCACATCTCCTGTCTCGATGGCGAACATGCTGATTTGCTGTGCCGCAGAGAAGCGAATCAGGGGGTCGTCCGGATTCTGCTGCGTTCGCAGATAGGCTACCTCGAAAGCCTGCTCGATATTGCCCAATTGAATGTAAGCGTCGGCCATGCCCGCCAGTGCTTCGTCATCTGTTTTGTCATCTCTGAGCAGAAGGCTGTACTGTCCGATCGCCTCGCTGACGGACAGCATGGTGTTCGCCAGAAGATAACCCTCTGCCAGATCCAGGCGATACTGACGATTTTTGGGGGCCAGGTAGACAGCTTTCTCCAGTTGCCAGATCACTGGGGCCAAGTCAGCCTGAGTCAGATTCTCAGTTGTCATAAGAAGCATCTGTGCATATGCATGTGCTCCTTCGGCCGAGTCAGACAAACCTCCGGACAGTTGAGAATCGAATGTTCCCAGTACGGGTGGTAGATCACCTTCTATATTGAAAAGAGTCGGCAGATCAGGCAGTTCCGGTGGCTCAACGCCAGACGGACCTTCCGCAGTAGATGGCCGAGCCGAGCTACCATTGTCAAGCCAGGAAGGATTTAGTTCTCCCGGCTTGAGCAGGGAGCCAACTTCGAATTGCATCGTGCTGCTTTCAAAACTGCTCTCACTATCGCCCGGTTTCTGTGCGACGACTGTACTCGCAGTCACCTCACGCTTGACTACAAACAGGTCCATCCTGTCGCTGTTTTGAGGATCGTGGGCGGGCAGTATGATTGTGCCACCGTTCTCCGAAACGAGGCGATAACTGCCTGCGCTGCTTATGACATTCAGTCGAATATCCCACTGCTGTGGCAATCCCAGGTCCGCAGTCCTCAGAACATTCTGAGGATCACCTGCTCCGAGTTGAAGCAGTCGCTCATGCTTTTGATCAAGCACGTAAGCTCCCGGCGCACCTGCGTGGAACGGCAGCGCGCCGTGGTTGTCTAATCCTATCTGCTGCTTGAAGGATGTTTGCTGCTTGCCCGTGGCGTCAAGCCAGGTGCCTGGATTCTGCGAGCGGTAGTATACGTGTCCGCCCGCCATTCCCGGGATAGCATTTCGTGTTTCGTGCCAGACAGGCGTCCCTCCGTCGACCGGTGCTATCCAGAGACCGTCCCGCCTCTGGCTATCGCGTCCGATTACCACAAGGGCGTTGTCACCGAGACACAGGTTCCAACCATACAATGTTTTTTGGTCTTCGGGGCCCTCAATGGTCAGGGAGCCTTTGTCGAAGTAAGCCTTTTCATATCCTATTACACGACGGGCCTGCTGTGTGGCGATATCCAGTAGGATTGCTGTGCTGCCGCGGTAGTTGGCTGAATCGATCACGTATGCCAGTTGAGCGCCGTCCGGGCTCAGGTCCCAGTACATGGGATTGAAGCTGCTGGTTATGGGGTCGTCTACAATCGAGCCCAGATGTTCGGGCACAAGCACGGGCATAAGTTTATAACTTTTTTGCTCAAGGTCGATCAATATGAAGAAAGGGTTGCGTTTAACAGTCTGAAAAATTTCTACGGCGCATGCGGCGAGCATTTTGCCATTGCGTGACAAACGGACCTGGGGAGACACCGCAATGACCCGATAATTCAGGTCGGACGGATTGGCTTTTGGTCCGGCAAGGGCTGTACTTTTACCACCAACCAACACATGGGCACGCTGGTTGGACGATATGCCCGGCAGCAGCAAAACGTCCTCAATTGCAGCGTTCTCAATTCCCGATGTTCTGACTGTGTATACGGTGTTTTCCGGTGCCGGCTTCTGTGCCTGCTCGATCCAGGCTATGTGCGAGCCGTCGCCGCTGACAATAATACAAGGTTTTTCAACACTGGTATCAGTCAGACGCTGCGTCTGCATGGCCAATAATACGGTCGTGTGGACCAACAGCCCGATGACAGCGCAGAGGCTAATTGCCCTGTATTTCATATTGTTTCCTTTGGATACTTTTGGAACATAAAGCAAGTATTGTTACCCAGCCATGGTTTTAGATATTACTCGACAGAATATACTACTATCCTTAATATTCGTCGCAAATATAGATATCGTCAAACAATACTCAGAACTGAGGCAGGCAGTAAAGGGCTATCGTTCTTCATACTGATCCTCCAACGAGAATGTTCCAACACATTGCTTTACAATACAAATTATCAGCGTTTTTCTTGATCTTGCCCTGCAATTAGGTAGACTAAATTAGTATATGCGGTCTTTGGAAATTTGTGGCATGTTTCCGGAATACACGGTTGTAGGATCACCCTGGCGCCTGTATCGCAGTTGAGACTGTCGTTCGTTAAATATGCTGGAGCCACACAATGATACGCCTGCAAAGGAGAACTCGATGAGAAGATTACGGCCGTTTGCGGTTATGTTACTGATAGCGACACTTCTGGTGTTGCTCTGTGGATGCTCGAAGAAGGGAGATGAGTCAAAAACAGATGCTCAAGCTAACTCAAAATCGAATAATGACGGCGTCCTGTTAAAGGATGTACTTACATTATGGCAAGCCGGCAACAAGGACGATACGGTGAAGCAATTCCTCATGATATCATGGAACGATCCTTCTGTTTTTCAGGGCATACCTGCTTTGGATGTGTCTGAGCAGTAGTTCATTACACTCTCAACAGATGAGAGGAACAACATTCAACAGGAAGCTATGGACTTGACCGCTAATCTGCGGCGCATCTTAATGGCGGTTCTTGCTGCAGGCGATGCTTATGCCGCCACGAGCGACATTGAGAATGCGAAGAAATGCCATGATGCTGTGATGGCATGCGGACATGCGCTGTCCGCCTCAGAGCATCTCGTAACCGTGCAAATGGTCGGAAAAGCTATTACAAATGAGGCTTCACAGTCCGCGTCACAGTAACTTTTTCTTCTCGGCGATCCAGGAAATAAACGGTTATTCAATATTGCTAACAGTTCAGGAGCATCTGCTCATCCAATAGTCAGACAAATAAAATACCGTCGAACATAGGAATCTATAACTGCGAACAAATTGTTGACGGGAGGATGAAATGATCAAGTTCAGCGATATTCAGGATGCTTTCGATTTTGTCAGCTCGGCGCCGTATGGTGAGCACAGCGCTATGATCCACAAGGATACCGGCCGTATTTTATGGAGGTCCGAGTATGGCGATCTTGACGAAACATCCGAGGATGACTGGGAGTCCGGCGACGCCATTGAAATCCCACACCAGAACGACCTCGATCTGGATAGAGACCTCGTATTTGATTTTGCCCGAATGAATTTGCCTGATGACTATGATTATATTTGTCAGATTTTCAGCAAACGTGGAGCCTATGGCCGACTGAAGGACTTTCTTGATTCAAAGGGGCTGCTCCAGTCGTGGTATGACTTTGAGAACAAAGAGAAGGAAGAGGCTCTTCGCCAGTGGTGCCAGGATAACAGCATAGAAATATCCGACGGATAGCAGCATTCAATCGATCCGATGTTTTTGGGTGTTGTGCGCCAAATTCTCAATGTTTATCGTTAGAGCTTCGCAATATGGAGGAAAACATGTCTGCAAGAAAAAATACGATAGCGTTGTTCATACCCCTACTTTTCGCGGGAGTTTTTATCTCGGCGCTTGCTGTCTCTGTCGTCGGACAAATCCCGGGCCCTGATGGACTGGCGGGGCGATATCCCCTCGACAAGGGGATCGAAAAGGATCCGAACGTCATCGTATTCACTGGATTCGAGTCGGATGATTGGCGGAAAAAAATGACGGCCCTTCTCACACACGATGCGGCGGTGCAACACTCGGCACCGTTGACAGGAGCATTTCTTGAATGTTCCACAAGATGCACAAGATGTATTTGGGTTGTTTCCTCTTGACAATTAATCGGTTAACCTGTAGAATCATGTTAGTAAGATGCGAATTGTCAGCACGGAGAGCTATAAATTGAGCTTGATTAGTTGCGCCAGTGTAGTTCGATTGAAAATAATGAACTACACCGGGGTCGTGCATTTGGGGTAATGTATTGGGGTAAGGATTTGATGAAGTAGGAAGGAGGACATGAAATGAAAAAGATTGCGATTATTTTTGGAATGTTGGTTTTTCTGGCATTGCCGGGGCAGAGGTTGGTAGCTGGAACACTGGACAGGGGCGTTCATATTGACGCCTTTTTTGTAGTATGTGGCTCAACCAGTAATCCGTATGTGGCCCAACTGAAGTACCAAATGGCTGTTGACACAAAGGTCGGGCTAGAGAACAGGTACACGAGCGTGGCGAATTCCTACAACACGTATACCTACGAGAACAGTTCCTTCGACACACATAACACCGGTACTTTCAATACCTTTGATACGGCTCTCTCTGGTGGCAGTGGAGACGTTGTCATTAACAACACTTTTTAGAAGTGCTGTAGTTCGGTACAGAGAAGAAGCCGTACAGATAGGGCAGTGCCTGAGGGCATGACCCCTGAATCCCCAGACACTTTCTTTAAAAACAATGATGTCCTAACAAAGGTAAATCCGTATAGAGTATAATTAAACTGTCCCATCCCTTCCGTATCTTATGTAGCATTGGTCAATGTGTATATAGTC
>CAZYMD010000081.1:0-20801 GCA_964649005.1 uncultured Pirellulales bacterium | reverse complement strand
CCTTCGGAACAATGAAAGCCCGCGCGGTTATTCGTGACATCTGCCGGGTTCTCGGTGTCCCGCTGAACGAGGCCGACAGGCTTGCGAAGCTCGTCCCTGCGACTCTCGATATGACTCTCGACAAAGCCCTTGAAACCGAGCCCGAATTCAAGCAGGCATACGAAGAGAACGAAGTGACCCGAAAGGTTATCGATGTAGGCAGGAGGCTGGAGGGCCTGGCCCGTCATGCCTCGGTTCACGCTGCCGGTGTTGTTGTCGCCGATGAGCCCTTGACCAATTTCGTGCCGCTTTATAAGGCAGCCAACTCTGATGATGTCATTACTCAGTATGAAGGGCCGATGGTCGAGAAGGTCGGCCTTCTGAAGATGGACTTTCTGGGTCTTAAAACGCTTAGCGTGCTCGAACGAGCCAGGCAGCATGTCAGAGATATTCATGGCAAGAATATCGATCTCGAAGACTTGCCTCTGGAGGACAGCAAGACTTTCGAGCTGTTCAGTCAGGGCAGGACCAAAGGAGTATTTCAGTTCGAATCGGGCGGTATGCAGAATCTGCTGATGAAGATGAAACCCGACCGTGTCGAGGATTTGATCGCGGCCAACGCCCTTTATCGACCAGGGCCTATGATCCTGATCCCGGATTACATCGACCGCAAGCACGGAGCAAGATGGTCCCTGCCTCACCCCATCATGACAGAGATTCTACGGGAAACTTACGGCATCATGACTTACCAGGAACAGGTCATGAGGATCTGCAACCGTCTCGGGGATATCCCGCTTCGAGAGGCATACAAGCTCATCAAGGCCATCAGTAAAAAGAAACTGAAGGTTATTGCCAAAGAGCGAGAGAGGTTTATTGAAGGCTGCGTTAGCAAGGGGCTGACGAAGCAGCAGGCCGAGCAGATATTCGAGCTGATTGAGCGTTTTGCAGGCTATGGTTTTAACAAAAGCCATTCGACGCGCTATGCTTTTGTTGCGTATCAGACTGCGTATATGAAAGCGCGCTGGCCTGTCGAGTTCATGGCGGCGCTGCTAACATACGAAATGGACAACACCGATAAGATCGTTGACTATATCGGCGAGTGCAAAGAGATGAGTATCGATATTCTGCCTCCTGATATCAACGAGAGTGGTGTCGATTTTACGCCCCTTTATCAGGAAGATGACAATGAGCAGAAAAAAGGTGTGATTCGCTTCGGGCTTGCCGCGGTCAAAGGCGTTGGTGAAAAAGCGGTCGAGCAGATCATCACGGCGAGGAAAAAGGTTGGCAAATTCAAGAGCCTGTTTCATTTCTGCGAGAACGTCGATCTTAGAGCCGCCAACAAGCAGGTGCTCGAAGCCCTTATCAAGGCAGGGGCCTTCGATAGACTCGGCGGCAACCGGCGCCAGATGACCGAAGGGCTCGAACAGGCAATGGGGCTCGGTACGAGCCTGCAGGCCGATATTGCAAGCGGGCAGATGAACTTCTTCGGCCAAGCCGCCACGATTGACTACTCCAAGGACCAGCAACGACTACCCAATATCCCACCATGGCCCGAACAGCAGATGCTAACCTTCGAAAAGCAGGTCCTCGGCTTCTATGTCACCAGCAATCCGCTTAGTCACCATGCCGAGATAATAGATATCTACTCCACGCACAACAGTTCCCAGCTCGCGGATGCTTCCCCCGACCGCGAAGTCATCGTCGGAGGTATGATAGGCAAGATCCGCTACAACATAACAAAGAACGGCAAGAACGCCGGCGCAAAAATGGCCGTCTTCGTCCTCGAAGACCTCCAGGGGCAAGTGGAGGTTGTGCTGTTCCCGAGAAAGCTCAATAAGTACGCCGAACTTGTTGTGGAGGATACGGTTATTTTCGTTAAGGGGAACCTCGATTTTCGCAGGGAAAAGCCCAACATCCTGGCCTCTGAACTGATAACACTTGAAGAAGCTCAGGAGAAGATAGGCGGGAAAGTCAGGATCACACTGGACGCCCAGGATGTCAGTGAAGAGAGAGTGACGCAGATTAAGACTATCTGCGAGCACCATAAGGGCAAGAGCCCCATATACGTTGCCGTTAAGACAAATAAAGGCAAAGTGATGGCGACCGCCGACAAGAGCCTTTGCGTCAATCCCAACCTCGATTTCTGTAGGAAGATGAAGCAACTCGTCGGCGCGGGCAACTTCCAGTTAGGCCAATGAGATAAGCTGCACCTCTATTTGAATAAGAGAAACATATATTAGGAGTTATTCAATGAGTGTGAAAAATGTTACAAGCTGGCTGGTTTCGATTGTTTTGGTAGGGTTTTTATTTGCATTCACAGGCTGTGGTACTGCAAGCCAATTTCGCGATAATGGCCTGCCCGCTAAAAAGTATCTTGTGGGCGGTGGTTTTAAGATCTATTGGACTGCACCGGTCAATGGCACCGCCCATGTGGTGGAAGAGACCGCAAGTAGGATTGTCCAGAGTGAATACCTCGAAAAGGGGGAGGTTTTTGAGGTGTCTATCGATCTGCCGCCGGAAGAGTTTGAAGAAATGTTCGATATGCCGATGGGCGATGCTAAATTCTCGTTGTATTTTATTCCTTCGGATTTAGCGAGCAATTGAGGATAGGATTCTGGAAGACAAAAAACTACGCGACAAGCTGCAAGGGAAATTCATCGTTCTCGACGGGCCCGATGGCTGCGGCAAGAGTACGCAGTTGGAGATGCTTTTGCAATGGCTGGAGGGGCATGGTATTGAGGCTGTAAATTTTCGAGATCCGGGCGCGACGGTTATCGGTGAGAAGATTCGGAATATCCTGCTCAGTCCTGAACATGATGTGATGGATACGCGCACAGAGCTGTTGCTTTATATGGCGGCGCGGGCGCAACTTTGGAAAGAAAAGATCAGGCCAGCACTGAACGAAAAGAAGTGTGTAGTCCTCGATCGTTGGCTTTCGAGCACGTGCGCATATCAGGGCCATGCCGGTGGATTTGGCGTGGGTAAAGTTCTCAAGATGGCCGAGGATTGCCTTGAACGTGTCTGGCCCGATCTGACGATCATTCTCGATGTTGACAGAAAGACGGCGGTGAGCAGAATGAATCGCGATCTTGACCGGATGGAGGCCAAGGGCGAGAATTACCATAGGAAAGTCCGCGAAGGCTTCCTGGAGTTGGCCAGAGAACGTAGAGGTTTTGCAGTTATCGATGCGACAGGTGATGTTGCAGAGATTCATAGAACAGTCATGGGCCAGATCGGAGAATCCCTTTAAGCGTGTCGCACAGGTGAATGATATTAAGTCACCGATTGACCGCGTTGGATTTACACTATGTCACTGAAGGAAATATTTTGCCAGGACAGGGCGATTATGCTGTTGCAGCGGGCTTTGGCGGCTGAGAGGATCTCGCATGCTTATATATTTGCTGGGGGTGAGGGTATAGGCAAGTTCAAGACAGCCTGCGAGTGGGCCAGGCTGCTGCTTTGTGAGAAGCCGACAGTTGATGGGGCTGGCCAGTCGCAGTTTGCAGACAGTTGTGGTTCGTGCAAATCCTGCAAGCTCTTCGATGCGGGCTCGCACCCTGATTTCAATCATATCTACAAAGAGCTTCGCGAGTTCACCAAAGACGGCAAAGGTAAGCCTCCTCCGGTGGATATGCCCATAGATGTTATTAGGGAATTTGTAATCGCCAAAGCGCCGATGCGGCCGACGCATTCAGCGAAGAAGGTGTTTATTGTCAGTGAAGCTGAGAAGCTCAATGCCTCCTCGCAAAACTGCCTGCTGAAAATCCTCGAAGAGCCACCTGAATATTGCTGCATAATCCTGATTTGCACGCGTCTGGACAAGCTCCTGCCGACAACCCGCTCTCGCTGCCAGATAGTGCGATTCGGACCTGTCGCTGAAGAGAGGATTATTGAAAAGCTTGTCCAAGACGGCGCCGAGCAGAATCAGGCTACGTATTTTGCCCGCCTGTCGCAGGGTAGCCTTGGCCTTGCATGTCGATTTGCGGAGCTTGAAAGGGCGGGGGCGGGTCTGTACCAGATCAAAAAGGACGTGGTTGCGGCCCTGACTGTGTGCAGGTTGGCGGATTCTGTTGAATTAGCCGAAAATCTTTCCAAAAACAGCAAGGCGATATCCACCGCCTGGAGCGAGTTGGAAAAGACTACGAGCAAGACCGATATCAGCCGGAGGGCCGCCAAGGTGCTGATATACATGGTCGCGTCTGTATTTAACGATTTGATGAAGATGAGCGTTGTGCCAAAGGGAGATATTGTGAACTTTGATCAGCAACGAGATATCCGCAAGCTAACTGAGCGGATGGACGCCGAACAAGCGGCTCAACGGATCACAGACTGCTACAGAATGCTGAACTGGATCGAATCCAACGTCAACGAGAAGCTTATTTTCGAGCAGTTGTTGTTAAATATGACCCATTCTGATAGAATGACAGCCTGATTTTATTGTAATTGCAGTCAAGAATCGCAGCGAGTCAGGTTGTGTAAATGTCTAAATCAACGGAATCAAAGTCTAAACAGGCTCGGAACGTCAAATATATGCTCGTTCGCTACGGCCGAATGAAGGCTCTCGGTCTGTTTGAACACAACGAGAGCAAGATGCCCAAGGTAGAGACGCAGGTGGTCGTCAAGACCTCCAAAGGGCTTGAACTTGGCCAGCTCGTCGGGCAGTTGACGTGTTACAAGGCTGGGCAGTTCAAGCTAAGCGCCGAGCAGACGAGAGAATACTTCAGCAGAAGCGATATCGACGTGGCGCTGGAGGCCGGCGGCAAATTAGTTCGATTTGCCACCCCCGACGATATCAGCGAGCAGGAGCATCTTCAGAGAATATCCAAAGACGAAGTGGCCTATTGCAGACGCTTCGTCAAGGATCTCGAACTGCCCATGAAGATAGTCGATGCCGAGCATATTCTTGGCGGAGAGCGTATTGTTTTTTATTTCATGGCCGAAGGTCGGGTGGATTTTCGCGATCTTGTCAAGAAACTCGCTCATGAGTACCAGACGAGGATCGAGATGAGGCAGATCGGCTCCCGCGATGAGGCGAAGCTTCTCGGGGACCTTGAAAGCTGCGGGCAGGAGTGCTGCTGCCGGAGGTTCTTGAAGTTGCTCAAGCCCGTGAACATGCGGATGGCCAAGATGCAGAAAGCTACGCTTGATCCGTCGAAAATATCAGGTTACTGCGGCAGGCTCAAATGCTGCCTGCGCTACGAAGACAAGACCTATACCGAACTCAAGAAGAGACTGCCTCGCAGAAGCACACGCGTAAAGACGCAGCAGGGCGAAGGCAGGGTGGTCGATACCCAGATTCTCACCCAGCTCGCTGTAGTCGAGCTTGACAGCGGTAACAGAGTTGCTGTCAATATCGATGAGATCGAGATACTGCAACAGACCCAAAGCCCGAAAAAAAAGCAGGACAATCCTCCCGGGGAGGACACGAAAGATCGCAGAAGCAATAGACCCAGGTCCAGGCGCAAGCCGGAGAAGTAATATGCCTCGCAAGATAGTCGTAACCTCAGCCTTACCCTATGCAAACGGTCCCATCCACATCGGGCACCTTGTCGAATACCTCCAGACTGATATCTGGGTTCGCTTTCAGAAGCTTTGCGGAAACAAATGCCTGTATTTCTGCGCCGATGATACGCACGGTACGCCCATCATGATAAGCGCACGTGCGGCCCGAATCAGCCCTGAAGAGCTTATCAACAAGACACACACCGAGCATAAAGCCGATTTCGACAAGTTCCACGTTGAATTTGATAACTACTATTCGACTCATTCGCCTGAGAACAGGCAGTTGAGCGAGCTGATATTCACCAGGTTGCGTGATGCTGGTTCGATAGCTACTCGCACGATCAACCAGACCTATTGTCCGACATGCCAGATGCCCTTGCCCGACCGTTACGTTCGCGGCTCGTGCCCCAGGTGTGGAGCTGAAGACCAGTATGGCGACTCATGTGAAGTCTGTAGCGCGACCTATCAGCCAACCGATCTTGTGAATCCTCACTGTGCGACCTGCGGAGCAGTGCCGGTCGGCCAGGAGTCCATGCACTACTTCTTCAAACTGGCCGACTACGCGCAGAAACTCAAGGATCTCATGTCGGCCGGACACACGCAGAAGTCCGTGGCGAACAAGCTCGATGAATGGTTCAATGCAGGACTGAAAGACTGGGATATTTCGCGTGACGGTCCCTACTTCGGCTTTAAAATCCCAGGCGAAGACGACAAGTTTTTCTACGTTTGGCTCGATGCACCGATAGGATATATGGCGTCCGCCACGAACTATTGCAGCCAGCATAGTCTGGACTTCGAGGAGCTCTGGAACGGGAAAGACTGGGAGCTTTACCATTTCATAGGCAAGGACATCATGTACTTTCACGCCCTGTTTTGGCCCGCGATGCTGATCGGCTCCGGATTCAAAACGGCCAACAAGCTTTTCGTACACGGTTTTCTGACCGTAAACGGCGAGAAGATGAGCAAATCCCGAGGGACATTCATCAAGGCGAGTACATACGCCAAATACCTCGATCCGGAATTTCTACGATACTACTACGCTTCCAAGCTCGCCGACAGCGTCGATGACATTGACCTGAGTGTACAGGATTTCATCAGCAGGACCAATTCCGATCTGGTCGGCAAATATGCGAACCTCTCCTCCCGTTCGGTGCCGATGCTAACTAAGAAGCTCGACGGCATGACGGGCCAGCTTGACGAGCAGGGCAGGGCGCTGGTGGACGAACTTATCGCAGCCAAAGATCAGATAGTGCAGGATTATGAGAATCTCAAGTTCGCCTCGGCAGTGCGTACGATCGCCTCACTGGCCGACAAGGCCAATCGCTATGTCGAGCAGAATCAGCCTTGGACGACCATTAAGACCGATCCCGAGAAAACTCGCGTAACGCTCACTGCGGTTGTGAACGCTGTTAAGATATTAACGATCTATCTCAAACCAATCCTGCCTAAGTATGCACAGAAGGTCGAGCAATTCCTGAACACCGGGGCCTTGGGTATGGCCGATGTCGAGACCATTCTGGAAAACCATAAGATCAATCCCTTTGAGAGACTTTTCGAAAGAATCGACGAAGCACAGGTAACCACTATGATAGAAGAAAGCAAGGACGGTCAGACGAGGCCGGAGCTGGCTGCAGAGCAGCAGCAAACACCAACCGAACCAATCAAGGCTGAGTGTACGATCGAGGATTTTGCCAAGGTCGATCTGCGAATAGCGAAGGTTTTAACGGCAGAATCCGTCGAAGGTGCCGACAAATTGCTTCGGCTTGTGTTGGATATCGGTGGCGGACAGCAGAAGAATGTATTTGCCGGTATAGCAAAGGCGTATAAACCAGAAGAGCTAATCGGCAAGACCGTCGTGTGCCTTGTGAATCTCAAGCCCAGAAAAATGAAGTTCGGCCTGTCTGAAGGTATGATCCTGGCGTCCGGGCCCGGAGGTAAAGATATCTTCATGCTCACCGCCGATGTCGGGGCCGAGCCTGGCCAGATAGTAAGATAGATTAATGATTTAAACAAGCGGATGGAGCAGTCTTATAGATGAAAAAGAGCCTCGAACAAATAGCGAGAGAAGATGGCAGGTTCAGTCCCAACGGTGCGAGATTTGTCTACGAAGGGCTTGGCTATACCGCCAAGAGAATTGCCGACGAGCCTAGGCACGTCACCGGCCAGATGCTGTGTGAAGGTATCAGACGCTTTGCAGCCGAACGATGGGGCAGGCTTGCAATGCTCGTGCTCAATGCCTGGGGTATAAAGACAACCCGTGATCTCGGCGAAATCGTCTACATGATGATAAGCAACAAATGGATGAGCGCCCAGCCGACCGATTCCATAGAAGATTTCGACGACGTCTACGATTTCCAGACCGTCTTCAAAGACCAGTTCCAATTCTGAGTATTCGCCGCAGGCTTACACACTGCCAGTAGATTCTCCTGCGCCGGAGTGGAGCGATTCTAATTTCACTCAAGACTGTGTGAAATCCAATTTGTATGCCTGATCGCATCGCCAGCAGAGGTGTTTGCAATCGTACCTGACGAATTCGAAACTCTTGTACAGCGCGATCGCCTCAGTCAGCGCCGAAGCGGTTTCCAGAGTCATTTCTCGAAATCCCATCTCTTTAGCTTTTTTAATAGCTTCTTCGAGCATCCATCGGCCAAGACCTTTGCCTCTATATTCCAGACGCAGGTACATCTTCCTTAGTTCGCATGTGCCTGGTTCCATTGGGTACAGACCGTAACTGCCTATGATCGATCCGTTTTGATCTTCGAGCACGTACAACGCGCCACCCCGCGCGAAGTAGGTTTGTTCGATATCCTTGAGATCCGCATCAATCCCTTCCGGGTCGGGTTCGAGGCCGTACTCACGCAGGACCGAAAATACGAGTTCGGTTATTTGCTCGACATCCTCGTTGCGAGCTTCTCGAATTTTTGGCCGCTTATACCTCACTTCGACGCTCATAATTCATACACAACATGGTTGAATATTGTGTTAGGCGTTACTACGCACCCATTACATTACAACAATGCGGACAATCTTTCCTCGAGGTTCCTGTGAGCCTTCGCCTCGAAAACAGTCTCCACAGGTCCGGTCATTTGGATAGTCCAATCTTCACCGATCTCCACTAATAATGTTCCGCCCGGCATCTTGACGTTTACTTTTGTTTCGACAAGGCCGAGTTTGTGAGCAGCTGCCGCCGCGGCGCAGGCACTGCTCCCCGATGCCAGGGTGTAACCTGCGCCACGTTCCCATATCCTGATTTCAATGTTGGTCCGATCGAGAACTTTGAGCAGTTGCATATTGATTCGATTGGGGAACATCGGGTGGTTCTCGACCAGGGGCCCGATTTCCCTGGCCTTCTGCTCGTGAACTTCCTCGGTCGGAATCACGCAGTGTGGATTCCCAATCGAAAGGCAGGTAACTTTGTACTGCTCGCCGCCAATCTCAAGAGGCTCATCTACGACCTGTCTATCATTACCCCCAACGGGTATTTCCGTGCTCGTGAACGTTACTGTACCCATTTCGATTTGAATCAGATTCGCAGATTCATCTATGATATGCGCCTGAACAACGCCCCCCAACGTATTGATAGCAAAGTTACGATCTTGAACATATCCCTTCTCGAAAAGGTATCTGGCGAAGATTCTCAGGCCATTGCCGCTTTTTTCAGCCTCGCTGCCATCCGGATTGAATATCCTCACTCTCAACTCGTCCCCATCCAGCGGCCCGTACAGAATGCCGTCTGAGCCAACGCCGAAATTCCTGTCGCAGATCAGACGGATTTTCTCCGGCTTCAGATCGACAGCGTGAACATTGGGATCGATCACGAGGTAATCGTTTCCGAGCCCGTGGTATTTCCAGAATCGTAGCGCCATAATCCTGCGTCCAAATTGTTACTTCAAATTCAGTTCCAGAAAAACCATCCCGTCTATGGTGAAGTGCTCGTAAGGTTCGATGTCCTTAAATCCGAGCCAGCGGTACAGTTTTTCGGCCTCAGGCATTCTTCGATTGGTGTTCAGCCGCATGGAAGTGTACCCCATATTCCGGTCATGCTCCACAACAACCTTGGCCAATGCCTTGCCTATCCCCATCCCGCGAAGTTTTGGCCTAACGAATAACCTCTTCATCTCACATATCCCGTCGCCCATGTTTCTCAGTCCTAATGCCCCGACAAGTTCCCCCTCGCAATTGGCAACTAACAGGCAACCACCTTCGGGCCCATAGTCACCTAACAGCTCATGGTCGATCTCATGCTCATAGGCTCGAAAGTACTCCACGAATTCAGGCCGACGAGAAAACTCGCCCAAACGCTCCTTCAGGAAGTCACCGTATTCCTTCCAGAGCTGTCGAGCCTGTTCGAGATCGTCGCCGCTGTCAATTTGGTAGACTTCTGTCATGCCCACTCTCCCACTTTGGCTTTGTCTGCTTGTATTATTACCATGTGGCGCTCACAGTTGAACTTGTATATTCCTATTAAGCTGCCGGCGTTGGAGACTCTAAGTAATACTACGTAATTTCTTCTCCATCTTCCAGTAATCCAGTCTCTGGCCGTTATCAACTCCCAAGAATGTCTTTTCGACTGTCGTATAGCCGAGTGAATCATAGAATCTTTTCGCAGGAATCGAGGCATCCAGCCTCACGATACCTATTTCCTGCGACACAGCTTTAGCTTCAAGCTGGGCCATGATTCGTTTGCCCAGACCTCGCTTCTGGAGGGCCTGATCGACAAACACTCGAACAATCTCATCACCGATCAGAGTTCCTGTCGCTGTTATTCGATCATTATTCTCCAGAACAATTGTCCAACCTTCTCTTGCAGCGCTGAGTATCTTCTCTTCGCAGTGCCACTCCTTGAAAAAGCTAATTGCCTCGGCGCAGTAGACATCGCAATAGCATGCATCGATTGTTCGGTCGATCAATGTTTTAACGTTTGTCAGGTCGGATTCTTCGAACTGTCTCATCCTGGAATTCTTTGTATTTGTCATTGTACGAATCTTGTTATTTATTGGTTATTGCCTTATGGATCGATCTGCAAACCCATAAGATACGCATCGTGAAATCCACCCGCTATTTGAAACTGCCTGCTAATCGTGCCTTCGAGAACGAAGCCAAAGCGCTTGTAGAGCCTCAAAGCGCGATCGTTGTCGATACGCGCCTTGAGATTGATCTTTCGCACGACGCCGGACGATTTCGCCCATTCAATTATATATTCCATAAGCGCCGAACCAAGACCGAGACCCCAGTATCTGCGCAGGATTGATATGCCAAGCTCGCCTGTATGGCGCATTCTTGATTTCTCATCGCCTGTGAATCCAGCGATGCCCGCGACTTCACTTTTAATTTCAGCCAGGATTATCAGCTTGTTATCAGCGTTAAGATGGTCTTCGATAAACTTGCGTTCTTTCTCGATAGTCCAGTCGAACTCACCTTCACCGGACGCCAGAAAGTCCGTCTCGGCTGTGACGCAGTTCAAATATTGCAGTACATTTGCAGCGTCTTCAGCCGTAACTGGTCTGATCATGGCGATTTGACCGTTTCCAAGTTGTGTTTCCTTAGTTCTCACTTTTATTTCTCCTGTCCTTTGTGGCTGTATGCACCACCGGTTCAAGTATCAGGTGTATTTCTATTCTGTCCTTTTCGTACAGACATATTCTGCGAAGAAGCCGTCTTTGTAATTAGCGGTTTCTATTTCGAATCCTGCCTTGTCGAGCAGACCTTCCATAATCCAGCCGTACGTGCTGTATTCTCTGCTGATATGAGTTTCCAGCGCTTGCCGTGTTTGGGGGCCAGTTCTTTGAGTCATCGATTCTATGAATTTCTCAATGCAGGATTCGTAATCAACCTGCTCGAACGAAAAGACAATATCGCGAATGTACAGCCGACCTTCAGTCTTGAGCATCTGGGCCAAACGCATTAATCCCACCATCTTCCAGAAATCGGGCAAATGATGCAGAGCAAAAGTGGATACCAGTGCATCGACAGGTTGAGCTTTGTGCTCGTAAGTTAAAAATCCACCGAGGTGAAATTCAACATTGTCGAGCCCGGCTTTCCTTGCCTTTTTCCTGGCCCTGTTTAACATCGCCTTAAAAACATCGACAGCATAGACCTTAGAGTAGTACGACACCGCGTAGATGGTAAACGCACCCGTACCACATCCCATGTCGATTAATGTGCCATTCGAACCGACACCGAGACTACCTATTATTTTCCGGCTTTCCGCTTCATAGTCACGGAATTTCTGGTGGAATCCGTCGTAACACCATGCACACAGAGCGCTCTTGAAATTAGCGCCGCAAGGCTTCGTCTCGTCGTACCGCCACCGAGGTTCACTCCCGGCTTCAAGCAGGTTCGCATAGTTTCTGTAGAGTTCGATGTCCATTTCTCTCACCTTTACCATTTCGCATACCTTCCACGTCCTCGCAAAGACCGACTCTTTGCTGGTGACATAAATAAAAAAGCCTTTCAGGTTCTCATGTTCCCTGAAAGGCTTCAAACGTTCTTAAAGATGTTCTCTGGTCCTTTTAGGGGGCGGCCTCCTTCCTCCGGCGCACCATAATACCAACAGCGAAAGCCATGGTTGGGAGGGCCGGCAGGGTGGCGCGCAGAATCGCCGTCACCGCCATATGACGTGCGTCGTGTTTCTGCTTGTTTTGCCTAAGAACCATTAAACAACTCCACTCTATCAAGAATTATTGTAATTTTAATAATTATGGCACGGTGCTGTCAAGAATAAATATTAAAAAAACACCGGGATACGGAAGAGTTTATTGCTGGTTGTGCGAGCGTATGATCGGAATTACTGTTACGTGAGAAACCGTCGGATTATGTCTTTGTAATATTCGGCAGCCTTGTCCATGTCGGTGATTTCAATGTATTCGTCCGGCTTGTGGCACAACTCGCCATTGCCCGGACCGAAGATTACGACCGGTGCGCCGAGTGATGCAAAGTGAGGACCATCAGTTGTGAAACCGACGGCTTTTGTGTCGGAAATGCTGGTCGCGGAACAAAGATCGCGCACGAACGCGCAGTCATCATCGGTCTCCATCGCATGTACTTGTCGCACTACTGACACATCCCCCTCGAAGTTGGGGTTGGCCGCTTTGCACTTGTCCAGAACCCCCTCGAAATCGGCGATGATAGCGTTGTGATTTTGGCCTGGTATAGTACGGATGTCGATTCCAAGCGTACACTTGTCCGGCACAACATTCAGGGTCTTGCCACCGGCAATCGTATTGATGCTCATCGAGCAGTTGCCCAGCGTTTTATGGGGTACGAATTCAATTTTGTAACCGTCAAGTTCATCCAACACGGATTTCATTGAACCAATCGCGTTAATACCGAGATGCGGTGCTGAGCCATGTGCCGCCTTGCCCTTCGTCGTGATTCGAAGCCACAGTATCCCACGATGCGCCGTTACGATATCGAAATTTGTCGGCTCCGGTATGATTACGCCGCTCAGTTTGGGCATCCATCCGCAATCGCTCACGAACCTCTCGGCACCGCAACTATCGGTCTCCTCGCCGGCCACTGCTGTGAACACGATATCGCCCTTGAGAGGTGTATTACTCTGAATTACCTCACAAACCGCCTGTACCGAAGCTGCGATTCCCCCCTTCATGTCGGTTGCGCCTCTGCCGTAGATTTTGCCATCACGCTCTATCGGCTCAAAGGGCGGGGTGTTCCAGTCTGCTTCGCCAGGGCCTACAACGTCAAGATGGCAGGCGAATAGAAGGGCGGTCTTCTCGCCAGTTGATTTGATATGTGCAGTGATATTTGCCCTGGTCTGATCCCACCGGTCAATGTGTGCATCGATGCCAGCTTGGCCAAACGCCGTCGAGATCGCTTCCGCGACCTCCAATTCACCCTTGTCTTCCGTGCTTTGCGCTTGAATCAGTTTTTTCAGCAATTCTTTCATGGTTGGCGCATTATACAAATGATGCCTCTGAAAAACTACCTTACTTCGAAGAAAAATGACATCAACAGAATCTTAAAGCAGGGTGGTTTTAAAAAGAACAGGGTCATTCAGAGGTCTCAAGTATTGGGCGGAAACAAAAAAACATAAAAAATATATTGCAGTCTTGAATAGAATCGTTAATAATCAGGGGTTCCAGTGTCTGAGGGCATAAAGGAGCATAAATGGGACCTGTATTGAATGGCCTTGTAAAACTACAGAGTGTTGAAAACCGCTTGAGAGCGGCAAAGGGGAAGCTTACAAGATGTAGAAGAAATATTGTTATTCAGGAAAACCAGATAAGAAGCCTGCAGAACGCCCTTGAAGCGAAAACGGAGGAAATCCAGCTTACCAAGGTTCAGTACGGGCGTCTTGAGATGGAACTGAAGACGCGGGACGACGAAATCCAGAAATTGCGGGCCTCTCTCAATACTGCCAAGACCAACAAGGGCTACGCCGCTGTTCTGACTCAGCTTAATACCACAAAGGCTGACAATTCCAAGATCGAAAACCAGCTTCTCGATTTGCTTCGTGATATCGAAACCGACGAGGCAGAGTGCAAGGAAATAGCCAAACAGATCGAAGAGCAGAAAACGCACCTCGAACAGGTTCGGGACGAGGCAGAAGTCCTTGTGGGCAAGTATCAAGCCGAGATCGATGAAATTCAGAAGGAGTGGGACGGGGTCGCCAAGAGCATACCGGCCGAGCCGCTCAAGGTCTTTGATCGCGTTGCCGACACGTACGACGGCCATGCCGTTGCGAATGTTGACGTGCAGGATGGAAAGAGGGGCGGATATAGCTGTGGCGGGTGCTTTATGGCCATAACGGCTGAATCGGTCAATTTGCTTATGACGAAGGACGACATAATCCGCTGTCCGAATTGCACAAGGATACTCGTATTCAGCGAATAGAGGTCCCCGAATCCATCCGGAAACTCCAACGGCGCGATGCTGAGGGAACTACGAAGTTGACACGGAAGATCATTGCCCATACCGATGGAGGAAGTCGAGGCAATCCAGGCCCTGGAGCGGCCGGGTTTGTACTTCGCGATGCCGATAGGACTGTGTTGCAGGCGAAAGGCTTCTGTCTGGGGCGAACTACCAATAACGTTGCCGAATACACCGGTCTGGTAAGGGCGCTTGAAGCAGCGCTTCATATCGGCGCCGACCATATCACCGTTTTCAGCGACAGTGAACTGCTTGTCAGGCAAATCAACGGGCAGTACAAAGTCAAGAGTGCACAAATCAAGCCGCTGTTCAACCAGGCCATGGACATCCTCGCGGGTTTTCGTGGATGGCAGGTACAACATGTGACCAGAGATAAGAACAAACACGCCGACGAGCTTGTTAATGCTGCTCTTGATCGTGGATGCGACGTGGACCAAACACCGGCGACGAGGAAACGCTACGGCGTTAAGCCCGTTCGTCTCGGCGTTCTCATCAGTGGCGGCGGCAGGACAATGCTGAACATCCTTGATGCCATCGAGAAGGATGGGCTCCCGGCGCAGATTACCCTTGTAGTTAGCTCGCGATCCACTGTGGCTGGTGTCGAAAGGGCCAGAAATGCCGGGCTCGATGTAGCGATAGTTCGCACCAAAGATTTCGCAGACGTCGAT
This sequence comes from uncultured Pirellulales bacterium, assembly GCA_964649005.1. Classification (GTDB taxonomy): domain Bacteria; phylum Planctomycetota; class Phycisphaerae; order Sedimentisphaerales; family Anaerobacaceae; genus CAZGMJ01. Next base: position 5,763 of record CAZYMD010000081.1, on the reverse strand, counting down.
GCATTCAGCAAGCGTATCGAGCAGGAGCTTGTTGCGGCTGAGGTCGATCTTGTAGTGCAGGGCGGTTGGCTCTGTCTCTGGAAAATACCGAAGCCTTATGCTAACCGCGTGATGAACATTCACCCGGCCTTATTGCCAAGCTTTGGAGGCAAAGGTATGTGGGGGCATCACGTGCACGAGGCGGTTCTGAAGGTCGGCTGCAAGGTTAGCGGCTGCACCGTGCATTTTTGCACCGACGAATATGATAACGGGCCTATAATCGTTCAAAGAACTTGCGATGTCAAAGAGGACGACACAGCCAACACGCTCGCGGCGAGAGTCTTCGAACAGGAGTGCATTGCGTTTCCTCAGGCTATCAGATTGTTTGCAGAGGGCAGGCTTCAAGTGCAGGATGGCATCGTTCGAATAAGACCATAGCTATCGCACCAGGCCCGATATGTACATCGTTGAATGCCTGAAACTGAATATCTAAAGGTTTGTATGGATAGGCGGCAGAAGTCAATTCTGGCTCGATTCCTCACTGTGATAGCTGCCACGGCGATTGCTGTTGTGGGTTTGTTCAACTTCAAGGACTGGGTCAATCGCTCCGAGGCGTTGCAGGCGATGCAAAGCATCAGCACAAAGGTTGCCGAGTACAGAGAAAAAATCAGCATCATACCGCCTGAAGCATATATAGCTAAATTGAAAGATGAAGTAAAGGAGGAGGGGGGCGTTCGACTCGGGCGCCTCCAATACAGGGGCCTCTTCATTGAACCGCAGGCCGAGCCCAATGAAATATTGCTATATTCTGAGAAGAAGTACCCTTCATCATTTCTGGAAGATGGTTACATCGTATTGTTCCTCGATGGAACAGTGAAGTGGATGCCTGTCGAGAAATTCAAGGAGCTATTGGTGCGGCAGCAGACGGATTTCGAGATACATATGCTCGAACATTAGGCACACACAAGTCCAGCCGCAACCTTCCGCTGGTTACCATTACGGGCAGACACACAAGAACCGCTATTCGGATTTTGCCGTCTCGACAGCTTCCGTTTCAGTCGCTTCCGGCTCTTCCTTGCACCCCTCAAGCTTCAGGTGTTCCTCATCCTGAACTTCGACCTTAACCATGTTCATTCCCTCGAATTTGCCTGAAAGCACTGATTCGGAAAGAGGATCCTCGATGTAGTGTTCGATAGCCCTTCGCAGAGGCCTGGCGCCGAATTCAGGATTATAGCCCTTATCGATGAGAAACTCCTTTGCCTGGTCGGTAAGCTCAAGCTTTAGCCCGTGCTCGACCAGGCGCTTGAAGACCTTGGAAAGCTCAAAGTCAACGATGGATTTAAGATCTTCCCGCGTAAGAGCCTTGAAGACAATCGTATCATCGAGCCTGTTGAGGAACTCAGGCCTGAAATGATGCTCGACTTCCTTTTGGAGAACATCCTTCATCTTCTCGTAGTTGGATTCCGGAGTCTTCTTACCAAAGCCGAATCCCGATTGGTTCTTAATTAGGTCGGCTCCGATATTGCTCGTCATAATTACTATGACGTTCTTGAAGTCGATGCTTCGACCGAAGCTGTCTGTTAATCTGCCCTCATCCATAATCTGCAGCAGGATGTTATAGACATCCGGATGCGCCTTCTCGATTTCGTCCAGCAGAAGCACCGAATATGGCCGCCGCCGCACTCTCTCGGTCAACTGCCCGCCTTCTTCATAGCCGACGTACCCTGGAGGCGCGCCGACCAGACGGCTGACGTTGTGCTTCTCCATATACTCGCTCATGTCCAGGCGAATCAGAGAATTCCTGTCGCTGAACATGAACTCGGCCAACGCCTGTGCCAGCAGCGTCTTGCCGACACCACTGGGACCGAGGAATATGAAGCACCCCATCGGGCGATTCGGGTCCTTGAGACCGCTTCGACTTCGCCGCACTGCTTTTGCTATTGCCACAATTGGATCGTGCTGCGAGACAACTGTCTTGTGCAACTCCGCTTCGAGTTCTAAGAGCCGTTGTGTCTCTTTCTTCTCAAGTTTGGTCAGTGGTACGCCGGTCATGTTGCTGACGACCTCGGCGATGATCTCGCTGTCAACCGTTCCGGTCGCTTCTTTGTTCTCTTCGTACCACTTTTTGTGCATCAGCGTTTTTTCATCCAGAAGCTGTTGAGCCTCGTCTCGCAATGATGCCGCTCGTTCGTAATCGGCGTTCTTGACGGCCTCGTCCTTCTCGCGCTGCAGCTTCTCGATCTTCTCTTCAATCGTAGTCAGGTCCGGGGGAGTCGCCATATTCTTCAGTCGCACCCTCGCGCCCGCTTCGTCTATTACGTCGATTGCCTTGTCCGGCAGGCATCTGCCGGTGATGTATCTTGTCGAAAGCTCAACCGCCTGGAATAGAGCCTCATCCGTGAACCTCACCCTGTGATGCGCCTCGTACCTGTCGCGAAGGCCCCTGAGAATCTCAAGCGCCTCGTCTTTCGAAGGCGACTCCACGATAATCGTCTGGAAACGCCGCTCGAGCGCTCCATCTTTTTCGATGTGCTTTCTATACTCATCCAGCGTCGTGGCGCCGATGCACTGCACTTCTCCTCTCGCCAGTGCGGGCTTGAGCACGTTCGAGGCGTCAATAGCGCCCTCGGCCCCGCCGGCTCCGACCAGCGTATGCAATTCATCGATGAACAGCACAACGTTCTTGGCCCGTTTGACCTCGTTGATTACAGCCTTGATTCTCTCTTCGAACTGCCCGCGATACTTCGTTCCCGCAACCATCATCGCCAAATCCAAAACCACGATGCGCTTGTCCTTGAGTATCTCCGGCACCTGCTTGTTGATTACTTGCTGGCTCAGTCCCTCGACAATCGCTGTCTTGCCAACGCCAGCTTCACCCAACAGGACCGGGTTGTTTTTCGTGCGCCGGCAAAGAATCTGCACTAATCTCTCGATTTCTTTTTTTCTCCCGATAACTGGGTCGAGTTCCCCGCCTACGGCCAGCTCGGTCAGATCCCGCCCGAAGCTGTCCAGCGCCGGAGTCTTGCTTTTACCGGGCTTACCGCGGCCCATTTGGGGCGTTATCTTCATCCCTAAAGCCGCCGGCCCATCGTCCACGCCGGCGCCAAGCAGATTCAGCACTTCCTGCCGAACATCTTCGAGCTTGAGCCCCAGGTTCATCAGGACCTGTGCCGCGATTCCCTCGCTCTCACGAAGCAGCCCTAACAGTATATGCTCGGTTCCCACGTAGTTGTGGTTCAGCGCCCGGGCCTCTTCGATCGCGTACTCGATCACCTTTTTCGCTCGAGGCGTCTGCGGCAGCTTGCCCATCGTAACCATATCGGGCCCGCTCTTGACGAGCTTCTCAACTTCTAACCGAAGCTTCTTGATATCGACTTCGAGGTTCTTGAGCACTGTTGCGCCCACCCCGCTGCCTTCCTTCACAAGTCCGAGAAGGATGTGTTCGGTCCCAATATATTCGTGGTTGAACCGCTGTGCCTCTTGGTTAGCCAGCGCCATTACCTTGCGTGCACGATCTGTAAAGCGTTCAAACATCTTTTACCTCAAAGTTCTCTTCAAGAGAGTGCCGAAACGACATTTCCGCAACAACCACCACCATTAATCCACCTCAAATAGGCAGCATTTCAGCATAATCCGGCAGTGCTGCTTCATTATATCACAATCGAGCCATCTGTCAAACGAATGCTAAAAGGCTCAAATATCAATTTCCCCCATTCGCCCTCTACCCATTCTATCCTTATGCATAGCCGGATGTTCGTTTTTCGGACCATAGTTTTACCCGATCTATGTGTTTTTTTATCGTCAAAATCACCCTCCGACTTGTCACTCTTTTCCCACAAAAACCCCCATTTAGAACCGATACCGATGATTGCTGTTCGATCTTTATCCTCAAGCCCCTTTATCCAGGCCTTGCCCCAGTTTTACCCTTAGCAAAGCCCGTCCAAAGAAAAAAGCCCCCGACTTTGCCGAGGGCCAAATACTGCATGGAACATACAAAGGGTATTTTCTACTGCATCCCAAGCTTCGCCTTTATCTGCGCCAGCTCCCCCTTCAGCATCTCATTCTCTTGCTTCAATTCATACACACACTGCCTCAGCCAAGCCACTTTCATCGACATGCTGCTGCGCAGCTCATCGTGTGTTTCATATATGCGTCGTGTTACTGTTCTACCGAGGTCTTCGTCCCAGATTTCCTCTTCTGTGAAGTTATCATAATCCTTCACCTCCACCCACCTTTGTATGAATTCAGGGTCTGCCAGATGATTGTACTCTTTTACGCCCTCGCTATTGACTGTAATTATTGCCGAGCTATCGGCTAAATAGTTCAACGCTGGCCCGTATACTTCTTTATCATAGAAGCTCGAGTGCTCCAAATAATCGTCCGCATCTACATCACCGTCTACGTACAGATCGCCAATAACGAGCATACCAACACCGACATAGGCGCCTCCCCACGCTGTTAAATGGTCCCACACCAGCAGATCCTCGCCTACCGACAAATAGGACCCGCTGCCCGTGATGTCGCCAGCTACTTCCAAATCTCCGCTGACATCCATATCCCCCTGCTTGACGATCACATCCCCCGCGAACACGATCCCCAACATAACCACAATCAAAATTAGAACGCTCAATGCCAATCTGTTTTTCAATACGCGTTTCATTTTCAACTCCTTTTTCTCGAAATCAACATTTCCATCCTATGTATGCTCTTTTGTCTGAGTAATCACTCAATCGGATAATCATTCTGGTAAAGCAATTTCTTTAGGCACAGATTCCCATTAAAATCAATATAGCCAACGTTGCTATACGATGGCTTTATAATGAAGGCGTCAGAACCAGGGCTGCACGTTCCGTTCGACTCCGACCAGCTTCCCGCCAAAACCATATCCCCGCTGCTGCTGATATAGGCGACAATGTCGTCGGAGCTGTCTTTCAAAATGAACGACCCGGCCGGGGCACTCGATATCTGCTGCCCATAAGAAATCTCACCAACCAGTCCGAGATTGCCATACTTGTCGAACCATGCGACACCATCTCCATTGGAATTCTCAACGACATACTCGGTTTCCCATTCGTAGACCAACTCTCCATTCGCCCCCTCTTTTGCATAATTAGGATCGATCCCAATTCTATCCGGAGGATTGCTTCCATTCGGATCAAAATCACACGTGCTGCGATTAACAGTTATTGTCCCATTTTCTGCATAGAGCAGGTGCTCATAGCCATCTTCATTTTGCCCGTTGGGTATCCACTCTGTTGTAAAGCTCGTATTAACCAACTCAACTTCTGCGCCTCCTTTGACATGTACACCATTGACTTTCACCCCTGCACCATAATCTCCCCCTGAAGCATCCTCTTCTCCTTTGAGCGAAATTGTACAATTATCTACAATAGTTATCCCAGGATAGCTTCCGCCATAGCCGCTCCTAATACCACAAACGTTCAAAGGAAGGAGTACACCGCTTTGATAAATAGATTTCAGCTTCAGTGTTATGTTGACATTATTTATATTTACTTCATTATATGCGTATAGATCCAGGTTAATTCCATACACTCCTGGACATGGCCAATCGTATTCACTGCCATTAGCATCTGTGGATTGAAGTGTTGGTTCTTTTGAAGTAATATATGTATCTTCAATCGTTCCAGAACTTTTATTGATATGAATACCTGTCGGACATTCCATGTGCCAATCCCTAATAAAGGGGATTATAGTACAATCGGAAATACTAAAATCATCACAAAAACTTATGCTTATACATCCGCCGAAAGTGCTGATTACAGT
>CAZYMD010000080.1:11604-20817 GCA_964649005.1 uncultured Pirellulales bacterium | reverse complement strand
GGCCAGCGGAAAACATTGCAGGATCGCGAACATGGAAACAGCGTTCTATTCCTGACGCTTGGCCCACAGGACAGCGGAAAGACCGTCACAATTCGCTCTCACGTACAGCGCCTTGAGAAAGCCGCCTATACATCACAAACGCCTTCCCCTGAGAAGTACCTTAATCCCGAGCGACTTGTGCCGATTGATGAGAAATTCCGCAACATCGCCAAGGAGATCGTCGAGGGCAAGAAGGGTGACCTCGTACGTGCGAGAGCCATTTACGACCACGTGATAGACCGCATGCGCTACGCGAAGTTCGGCACCGGCTGGGGAAAAGGCGATGCCGTCTATGCCTGTGACGCGCGCACCGGTAATTGCACCGATTTCCATTCCTACTTCATCGCACTCTCCAGAGCCGTCGGTATTCCTGCACGATTTGCAATCGGCGCCGCAGTCCCTTCCGAGAGAAATGAAGGCGGAGTAGACGGCTATCATTGCTGGGCGGAGTTCTATGCAGAGGACAAGTGGTGGCCCATTGACATTAGCGAGGGCGACAAATATTCCAGTCTCTCCACCTATTACTTCGGCCACCATCCAGCTAACCGAGTTGAACTCAGCCGAGGCCGCGACCTCGTCCTTGACCCGGGACCGGCTTCAGGCCCAATCAATTTCCTGGCCTACCCCGTCCTGGAGATCGGCGGCAGCCCGGTAAAGGCCAAAGTCGCCTTCTCCTTCAATCGAAACGTTTCTCGCTGATAAACTAAGCAAAGGATTCGCAGATGTGACGCGCTTTTCTGAATCGCCATAACAAAGCGACGACGAGTAGCGTTCTCGATGGATCCGTGCGAAAGGCCCAGCTTTTGAAAACTGTAGTATCTACGCTGGAACAAGAGATTCCAGAATCAGACATTGACTCAGGCAATTTCCCGCTTCTGCAATAGCGTGTTCTTCGATTCAGTGGCATCCGGGGGCATTGAACCAGAGTTCTCATCTATAGCTCCCCACAGCCTGCTCTTTTATTCCTCAGACATTGCCCCACCGCCGCGAATGCGAATACACTTCATGAGCGTATGGATTTCAGAATGTTTCAACGTATCACCAAACCGCTTCCAGGCTCCCACAGTAGCAACATAAACATGCAAAACGGGATTGTATCAGGTCCGAACTTGTTGTGGAATAAGATCTTGCCGATTTCTCACAATGAGTCTTAGAGCCACATAATCGGCAGGAATTCATATTAGGCTCACTAAAAAAGACGTTGACAGCACGAACTTCCTGGCAATAGAATCGTATGTAATCCAGCCTGCTCCGATGCTGAGACATCAGAATTAAGGTCCATTCGCGACCACACTTTACTGAACAGAATAGATAGAATGGAGATATAAGATGAGATCAGATGCTTGCATAGCCAGACGCAGTCATTCACTGTACCATATCATTGCCGTATTATTGTTAACATCACTGCTAATCCTGCCATTGTCGGTCGCCGCACAGGATGAAAACAGCATAGCCACCCTTAAACAAATGGGCAAAGCCTTCGCCTCCGTAGCGGAAAAGGCCTCGCCCGCTGTGGTAAGTATAAAGGCCGAACGCACAGTAACACAGCAGTATCAAGGCTTCGGAGACGGCAAGAATTTAGACCCATTCAGCGACGATTTCTTCAACTTCTTCTTCCGAAGGCAGGCTCCCCGCCAGCAGCAGACCCCACAGCGCAAGCAGCAACAGGTCTCTCAGGGCTCCGGTTTCATTATCTCCCCCGACGGCTATATCCTCACCAACAACCACGTGGTTGGCGAAGCCGACAAGGTCTGGGTCGAGCTCCAGGGAGGACAGACGCTGCAAGCTGAAATCAAGGGCCTCGATCCCGATTCGGACGTCGCAGTGATCAAAATCAAAAAGAAGGATCTCAAGTACCTTGAGCTGGCCGATTCGGACCAGCTTGAAGTCGGCGAATGGGTCCTCGCGATAGGCAATCCACTGGGCCTCAGCCACACTGTGACGGCCGGTATCGTCAGCGCCAAGCATCGAGCCGGTTTCGGCCTCGCCACTCTTGAAAACTTCATTCAGACAGACGCCGCCATTAATTTCGGCAACTCCGGCGGGCCACTTGTCGATCTCGATGGTAAAGTCGTGGGCATCAATACCGCCATCGCCGGTTCAAGCGGCAATATTGGGATCGGCTTTGCCATCCCGATCAACATGGCCAGACACATCTACGAACAGCTTATCAAAACAGGCAAGGTCGAACGCGGATTCCTCGGCGTGCTTCCTAATGATATGGATGCTGATTTGGCAAAGGAACTCGGCCTCGATGATAATAAGGGAGTGCTGATCTCACACGTAGACGAAGGATCAGCCGCAGAAAAAGCCGGCCTCCAGAATTACGACATTATTATCGAACTCGACGACAAAATCGTTGGATCAGCAAACGAATTACGCAATCAGATCGCGATGCTCAAACCCGGAGCCGAGATCAAGATGCTTGTAATGCGCAAGGGCAAACGCATTGAACTCACCGCCAAGCTGGATAAGCGGGATTCCGAGAATTCCGAGACCGCTGCAGGCACCGAGGAATCAGCCGATGACTTTGGCTTCTCAGTACGCGAGCTAAGCGACGAACTTGCCAAACGCTTCGGCTACGAAGGCGAGTCCGGCGTCATAATATCAGAAGTAAGCCCCGATTCCGAGGCCGCACGCAAGGGTCTTACACCGGGCATACTGATTAAAGAGGTGGATCAGACGCCAGTCAAAAATGTCAAGGAATTCACCGCGGCAATGAAAAAGGCAAAGAAAAAAGGCACTGCTCTATTGCTGGTCAGGCAGGGACGATACATGATCCCGCTTGTATTAAAACTCTCCGATTAGCCTTATCGCTCCGATAGTGTCATCGCATTGCAAACCATGCCCCGCATCTCGCGGGGCTTTTTTATTTGACGCCATCCCCTGGGAAATCTATTCTCTGGTATAGAGATTCGACGCACTGAAATCTACCCGGTAGAACCCGCCGGGTTTGTCTGTTGATTGTCCGGACAGGGAAATGGCACAGAGAATCACGATTTGCATTAGTGAAACCTCATACCAGGCGGAACTGAACGATACTGTCACCGCCCGCGCCATCTGTGATGCCCTGCCGATACAGGCACAGGCCCAGCGATGGGGCGGAGAGATATATTTCGCTATCCCCGTAGCGTGTGACCTCGAAGGAGACATTCGAGATGTTTTGGATGCCGGCGAACTTGGCTACTGGCCCGCTGGCTCGGCATTCTGCATATTCTTCGGTCCCACCCCTATGTCAGAAGACAACGAAATCAGAGCCGCATCAAATGTGAACGTAGTGGGCAAAGTGCTCGGTGACCTTTCAGGTCTCTGGGACGTTCAAAATGGTGAACAAATAAGTGTTAAGAGCACCTAAGCAACAGACCTAAGAATCAAGTTGGAACATCTGTGCTACCGAAATATAAGATGGAAAGAATGTGAGGAGACTTTTCCATGCTCGAACTTGTTAACAGAGTGAAATCCAGTGCATGGTGCATTGCTGTTCTTATGCTCCTATGCAGCCACGCCTTTGCCGCCGGCTCGCAGACCGCCGAAGAAAACGCACAGTTCGATTCCTATTTCCCCAATAGCACCGATGGCGGAGAGAAGCTTAAAACAATGCTGGCGGCCGAAGACCAGAGCGCATACACTGATAGCGCCGTCCTCGATATTGTTCGCAATGGTTTACGCAACGCAGGCGACTACACAACTCAGGCTATCCAGCAAATCAGCACCAGGCTAATCGAGAACAAGGACCCATCACCCCTGCGTGACAAAGCCGTCGAGCTGATGTACAATGCCAGTTTCTCGCCCGATGGCCTCGTGCGGTACTACGCCGTCTATTACGGCCTCTCTTTAGTCCAACCGAAATCGCAACAAGTGCTCGACAGGCTCACCGCCCTCACCGTGCGAGGCGAAAATGCAGGCAGAATCATCTCAGGCGTTCTGTTTTCAAATCAACAACAACAGTTCATCAAGTGCCTCGAATCCTACCTGACAAGCACAGACACTGAAACCGCCGAACGTGCGAAAGCCATCCTTGAACAGTTGAACAGGCAAATCAGTTATATGGCCGCGGCGCGAGGTGGAGGTGGAGGAAAAGCTGCCACGCCTCAAAAAAATGAGCCCAACAACTACGAAGAAACATTCAAGGAACTCTACGAATACCTTGGCGGCAACTATCCCTGCTTCGAACTTAAAGGCATAGATTGGCAGGCCGTCGGAGATGAGCTACTGCCTCGCTCTAAGAAACTGGACACCCGTGAGCAGTTCGGCCTTCTCTGCATAGAATTAGTTGCAAGGCTGGAGGACAACCACGCCGTACTGCTCAACGGCAGCGCCCGAGTTCCTGCTCCGCCTTTACCACAGTGGGATCCCGGTTTTACATGCCTTGAGAACGACCAGGCAAGACCGGCAGTATACAGCATCGATCCTGGCAGTCCCGCCGAGCAGGCTGGTGTAAAAATCGGAATGGTTGTGCTTACTATAGACGATCAGGATGTATCGAACGCAATTGACGCCACAATGAAAACCTATAGTCGCTACTTTGGCTATTCGAGTAAACGCCGACTTACATACGATACCTATCGCAGCTTTCACCGCCGGATGCAGCGTGACACCGAGGTTAAATTCAAGATGCTCGATACCGATGGAAAAGAGCACCAGTTCACACTAATAGCCACTCTGGGTGGCCGCTATCAGCCGCGTCTGCCAGTCCCCATCGAGGGCATACGCGACTCGGCCAACGTCGCATGGAAAATGCTCGAAGACAATATAGGCTACATCTACGTAAGGCGTATCAGGCCGAACCTGCCAAAAATGCTCGACCAGGCCGTTGGCGCACTCAAGGATGCTCGCGGACTCATCGTTGACGTGCGAGGCAACAGCGGAGGAGGCTTCGATGGCGCCGAGGCCTTCGTCAATTTCTACATCGACGACGACACCACCGAACCCAACCGCCCCAGATATAAAGGCCCCATGGCCCTGCTGGTCGACAACCGTTGTGTAAGTGCAGGCGAAGGCTGGGCCTCATGGTTCATCGCAAACAAACGCGCCCGTTTCTTTGGCCAATCCACCACCGGCGCCTCGTCCAGAAAAATCGAATACGAACTTACCAACAAACTCTACAAGGTCCAACTGCCCGTCAAGCCTTACAAAGGCTTCCTCGATAGAATCATCGAACGCCGAGGACTGGAACCGAATGTTCCTGTCACTCAAACCGCAGCAGACCTCGCCGCCGGCTATGACACAGTCCTCGAAACCGCAAGAGACTACTTGCTCGCCTTTCCGGATGATCCGAATTCAGCGGGCCCGGTTAACAAGCCCGACAACCATTGAGAACTGATAACTTCCTCTGCACACAGCTTGCTTGGCTTCTTTTTGGATTGTCACTTCTCAGCCCACCATCTATACTTGCCTGAGAAATCGACTCTTAACGGATATGCCTTTTGCCGAAACGTACCACTTTATCTGGACACGATAGGATATGCTGAAGAAGATACTCGAATTTTACACAAGGTACTTCGCTATCTGGGTGGTTGTCTTTGGCGTAGTTGCATATTTTTGGCCGGGTCCGTTTGTGGTATTGAAGCCATACAATAAGCTCTTCTTCTCTCTGACCATGTTCGGTATCGGCGCGGTTCTCCAGACAGCCGACTTCAAGAGAATCGTCAAAAAGCCTGTAATCGTCCTTATCGGTTCGGCCGCCCAATTCAGCATAATGCCGCTCGGGGCCTACGCAGTGGCAAAGATCCTCGATCTGCCGCCTGAGATCGCAGTCGGCCTGATACTGACTGGTTCGGCCCCCGGCGCGATGGCCAGCAATGTCATGAGCTACATCGCCAAAGCCGACACAGCCTATTCCGTCTCCCTTACTACTGTCTCCACACTCCTTTGCCCCCTGCTAACGCCGGGCCTGACCTACCTCCTCGCAAAATCGCAGTTCGAAGTCTCTTTCTGGAGTATGGTCCTTGACGTCGCATTAATGGTCGTGCTGCCACTGTTCGCAGGGTTCGGATGCAGGCATTTCTTCAAACAACAAATCGAGAAAATCCTGCCGGTCTTCCCTGCAATTTCGGTCACATTCATTATCTTCATCTGCTCGCTGGTCATCGCTCTCAACAGGGACCGTCTAACAAATCTTACCGGGATCATCCTCGCAGCCGCCCTGATTCTGAACCTCTATGGCATGGCCACAGGCTACGGCGTAGGCTCGCTTTTCCGCATGGAAAGGCCGCGCAGACGCACCCTCACCATCGAAATAGGCATGCAAAACGCTGGCCTCGGCACAGTGCTCGCGATGGAGCATTTCGGCCCGCAGGCCGCAATGCCCGCCGCAATCTTCGTCTTTGTCTGCATCATAACCGCATCGATCATGGCCGCGATTTGGCAGCGAAATACTGACCGGCAGGCCGGAAATGAACCGGTAATATGAAATATTAGCATGGCGATGGTTGATTTTTGACCGACAAGTAGATATAATTTGCCGATAGTAAAATTTTGGCGTGTAATATGGGGCAGTCATCGTGGCTGCCCTTGCGTACGTCTAAAGCAAGGTGTTTTTAAGGAGCGTTTGGAAATGGGATGCAGTTTGGCTATCGCTGGAGTAACGGGAGCCGTAGGACAGGAATTTTTGCGTATAATCGAGCAGCGGGATTTCCCGTTCGACTCGCTCAAGATGCTTGCAAGCAGCCGCTCAGCCGGCAAGAAGATTGACTTCAAGGGCAAGACATACGTCGTTGAGGAATTGACTAAGAACAGCTTTGAGGGCATAGACATCGCTCTTTTCAGCGCCGGAGGCGGTCGAAGCAAGGAATTCGCCCCAGCCGCGGTCGAGGCTGGAACTGTTGTAGTGGACAATTCCTCCGCTTTCCGCATGGACCCGAATGTCCCCCTGGTGATACCGGAGATAAATCCTCAGGCCATCAAGCAGCACAAAGGCATCATCGCCAACCCTAACTGCTCGACAATCATCGGGATAGTCCCCGTCTGGCCGCTTCACAAGGCCAACCCGATCAAGAGAATGGTCGTCAGCACCTATCAGGCAGCCAGCGGCGCTGGTATGTCGGCTATGCGCGAATTGGAGCAGCAGTCACGTGATATACTTGCAGGCAGGCCGCCCAAATACGAGGTCTTCCCCTGCCAGATCGCCTTCAACTGCTTCAGCCACAATTCCGCGCTGGCCCCCAACGGCTACAACGAAGAAGAGATGAAGATGGTCAAGGAAACCCACAAGATATTCGACTGCCCCGAGATCGCGATTACCTGCACTTGTGTGCGAATACCTGTTATGAGGGCGCACTGCGAAAGCATCAATCTGGAGTTCAGCGAAGCCATTACGCCGGACGAGGTTCGCGATCTTCTTAGCACCGCACCGGGCGTCACAGTTCTGGACGACCGCAAGAATAATCGGTTCCCAATGCCCATCGATGCTTCGGGCAAAGACGATATTTACGTAGGCCGGATTCGCCAGGACGAGTCACTGCCCGAAAATCGCGGAATCAATATCTGGGTTGCAGGCGACCAGTTGCGCAAGGGAGCAGCTCTCAACGCTGTGCAAATAGCCGAGAAATTGCTATAGTGCCTTCATGGCTCTTCGCAATGTAAAGCTCACAGTTGCATATGATGGCACCGCTTACCACGGCTGGCAAATCCAGCCCGGCTTCAACACCGTCCAGGGTGTACTGACAGAGGCTGTCCGCTCACTGCTCGGTGACGAAGTCCGTGTCTTCGGAGCCAGCAGGACCGACGCAGGCGTCAGTGCGCTCGGCCAGGTCGCCCTGATTCAAATCGATTCGCCTGTACCAACTGAGAATCTGCCCCGCGCCATAACAGGCAGGCTCCCCGATGATATAGCTATCGTCAGCGCAGAAGATGTGCCCATGGGTTTCAACGTCATAGGCGACGTGACCAACAAGCTCTATCGCTACACGATCTGCACCAGCAAAGTTCGCCCCGTCCTGCGCATCAGGAACTGCTGGCACCGACCTGGCGCACTGGACGTACCTGCCATGGACAAGGCAGCAAAATTCATGGTAGGCAAGAAGGACTTCAAATCATTCGCAGCCGCTGCTGATTCCAGGGAAAATTCTGTACGCACTATATTTCGATGCGATGTCACAACAGACGCGGGTGTTGAAAAGGACTGGATATATATTGATGTCGAAGGCGACGGCTTCCTCTATAATATGGTAAGAAACGTAGTCGGCACGCTCGTCGAAGTGGGCGTCGGACGCTGGCAGCCGGAACGAATGACTGAAATCCTCGCCGCATGTGACCGAACCGCGGCAGGTCCAATCGCACCTGCCTCAGGCCTATGCCTTATGTGGATTCGATATTGACAGCAGAATCGAGGAAACATTGAAGATCGTTCATATCATAACAAGATTAATACTGGGTGGCGCTCAGGAGAATACCCTGATCACGTGTCGCCTGCTCGCTCAACGTGGTCACGATGTCACTTTGATCACAGGGCCGGCTCTCGGTCCAGAAGGCGAATTGTTCAACCAGGCGCAAAACCAAGGCTATAAGATTATCGTCGTCAATAGTATGCGCCGCGCTATCAATCCTATTTACGACATCCCGGCGTATTTCGAGATCAAGAGAATTCTTAAGCGTTTGCAGCCTGACGTCGTTCACACGCACTCGGCCAAGGCGGGAATTCTGGGAAGGGTCACGGCCTACAACCTCAAGGGTAAATGGCAATCCAATCGTCCCGCTGTAGTGCACGGCATCCACGGCCTGTCTTTTCATAAGTACCAGAGCAAATGGCTCAATCGCCTTTACATCGCTATCGAAAAATATACCGCTCGCAAAACAGACTACTTCATCAGCGTCGCCGACGCGATGAACGAACAGTGCAAATCCGCAAACATCGGCCTCGATAAACCATACATCACCGCCTATTCCGCAATCGACGAAGAGGCATTCACAAGGGCAATTCCAAAAGATGAAATAGCCCTATTCCGCGCGAAACACAATATCCCCGAAGACGCCGTCGTGCTGGTCACCATCGCGCGCCTGTTCATGCTCAAAGGCCACGACTTCGTTATCGAGTCGGCAAAAACCCTCGCTAAGCAGTTCCCCAACGTTATCTGGCTCTTCGTAGGCGATGGCAATCTCTCCGACCACTACAAGAACCAAATCCGCCATCTTGGCCTGGCGAATCGCTTCATATTCACAGGCCTCATGCCCCCC
>CAZYMD010000080.1:0-11504 GCA_964649005.1 uncultured Pirellulales bacterium | reverse complement strand
CAGGGTTTGGATTTCGTCAAAGACAAGTTCGCTCCCGACACAATGATCGACACCATCGAATCCGTCTACCACAAATTGTCTGGCTGAATAACCAACACAAGTCCCAATCTGTATCAGGCCTTTCGTTATTATGGTTCTTTCGCGCAGTGGCTGACTATTTCGCTTCCACTGTAATGGCAACAAGCATCGGGGCGGCTTCAACAACATTCGAGACGAAGTCTATTGTGCTTATCTCCTCTTGCGGCAATGGATTTTCCCAGGTGTATTTGATCAAGTGAGTATTATAGCCCACGTTGCGCGTGCTCGGATTCGAGCCTCTCCACACTTCATCCGCCTCGGTAGGCAGTTTATCATGCGGGGCGACCCACCAATCCGTCACATTCTTTTCGAAAAGAATAGGGGCTGTTTTGGTTTGCCCATTTGCGTAATGAACGACGTATTGACCTATTTGGGCCCCTGGATCGGCGTTCCAGGCACAGGCCTGCAGGAAATGGAGTCTGCGTCCCTTTCGATTTACCTTAATCCCTTTGACCGCTTCAGGAAATACAACTCCAGTGACATGCAGCGACTGCGCCCCTGCAAGCTGAACCAGCCCACGCACATCGAACGATACGTTTCCGAATACCTGGACGCCTTTGGGCACATCCTGCAGGTCGTGGCCGGGGTGTTGAAACCAGTCGTCATCCAGCGAAGCATTAAAATGATTCGACAAATCAACCAGATCAGGTCCCGCTTTCGGGCTTCGCGGCTCTATAGGATTGTCGATTGTAACCTTCTTGAAACCTTCATAATTAGGATTGCTCGGCTCGGCCGTAATGGCAATCAGAAAAGGGGCCGAATCTGTCATCCTCGAAACAAAGTCTATCGTCTTTATCTCCTGGTCAGGAAGAGGACTGTTGGCGGTATACCTGTAGAGCTGGATATTGTAATCCAGCTTATGAGATGCTTCGTTCTCACCTGTCCAGGCTATTTCGGCATCTGAAAGTACGGGATCCCCCTTCTTAATCCACCAATCCTTGACGTTTCTCTGAAAAATGATCGGGATGGTTCTTGTCTGATTGTTTGCGTAATGAAGGACGTATTCCCCAATCTTCGTATCATCTTCGGCATTCCAGGCCGCACCTTGAAGAAAGTGCAGCTTTTTGGCTTTGTAGTTGATCTTGATTCCCTTGACGGCCTTTGGAAAATCAATTCCCGTCTCTGCAATAGCTTTCTTGCCCGCCAATTGAATTAGCCCCCTCACGTCAAAAGCCGCGTTGGCAAACGCCTGAACGCCCTTGGGTAAGGACGCGAGGTTGGCCCCAGGCTTCACCAACCAATCATCGTCCAGGGAAGCGGTATAGTATTTCGACAAATCAATAAGATCCTGATTTGCCTGCCTGCTGCGCACCGCAATAGGATGTTGAGGGCTTGCAGACTTATTAACTAATTTGCTTTCCTCTGATAAGGCCGCAACAGAACAAACCAGAAGCACGATAGATACGACGAGCATTTTCATTGTCTTGTTTTTCACATACATGCCGGACTCCTCAGTGTAAATGTTTAATTCGATTGGAAATTCCCTTTTATCACCAGTCCGCCGTGGGATCAGTTTTCCGACGGAAATTCCGCGACTTTTGCAACGTTATTGCTCCTGTCCGAAGGCCCGCCCGTATCGTTTATGACGTGACTTATTACGCCTTTACCACCCAGGGAAACTGTCACTAAGTGATGAAATATTACCCCTGGAGCAGCCGGCGCTTCGAACGACCTTGTGGCGCTAACCACGCTGCTGTTGTTAAACGTACAGTACAAGCCAAGGCCCCACGCCTCATGCGATGTCACGGAATCGACAACCTTGTATGCCGCGTAGCCGTTAACACTATCATGGCGCCAAAGCTCCTTTGAGGGCGGATCGTAGGGAAATTCATTTTGATAGAAATATACACGCCCGCCGTTACCCTGCCACAGCGTCTGATATTCGTGATAATGCTCGACAAAAAGCCCGTATATCGTCACTTTGTCGCCTTTGACGACCAGCCCGTTTGTCGTCGTATTGCTTTGCCAGCCGGCTCCCGCACCGTGATCGGCGCGCCAGATCCAGAAATGGTCGCCAATTACATCGTTGCTGTTTATAGATACACTGACCGTTGCTTTTCCAACACCGGCGCCACCGACGCGACAGAATATATCGTGACATAAAGTGGGATTGGAAGAATGATCCTTCGAACTGCCTTTTGGGCCTATTTCCAAAAGAATCGGCGAATTATTTGCACCTGCATCGAAAAGAATCCCTGCTAATGTTACACCATCGACATCAGCAACGGTCATCCCAACCTTGCCATTCTTGAGCTTAAAACTCGCCAGACCAAGACCAAGAACAATCGTATCGCCCCGATCCACACGGATCGTCTCATCCATCTCGTAAATGCCCGGAGTAATCAGCAGATTCTTCCCCTCAGCGAGCGCCGCGCTTAAACTCGCCGCGGTGTCCTTATCCGAACGAGCAATATAGAACTTGTCTATCGATATCGACTCCCCCTTCGGATTGCCGTTTTCCCAGGTAGTGCCCTGGCTGTTTTTCCTGAGCGAAGGAACGAACACAAAATAATCGCCGTCATCGTTTATATAAAGAAACGGTTTCTCGCGAACAACAGGCGTCTTATCGACCACCGTATACGGAGACTTGGGCCACTCGCCTGATGGAGGATTTGTTACACCAACGAAAACCATATTCCATACGCCGCCGGCCCAGCGATTCCATTGAGTGTTTCTCGATAGATACTGCTGCTGACTACCCGAAATAACAGTCCCGTCAATCTTGCAGTCCGCCAAAAATCCACCACTCGACCAGCCACCCGACGATAGATGCAGGTCGCCTTTAATGTGAGTCCGCCTCATTGGCGCCGCCTGTGAAACCGCCCACATCATCCCACGACGATCCCGCCTGGGTTTGACCGTGAGATTCTCCACGCACCGCCAGAAATTACAAGTAGCGTTGTAGTTCATCCACGATGCGTCCGTCCGAACCGCCCCGTCAATCGTAACATCGCCCGGCAGCCTCCCCAAACCCGCAACGTGCGTATAGAACCCCACCTCGACGTTCAGGTTGTATTGCCCCGGCTTGAACAAAAGAGCGAACCTGCCCTGCCCGAACTGGGCTCGCTCCTGCTGATCAAAAACCGCATCGACACGTTTTTGTATATCAGAATCAGTCGGGTCGAAAATCATAACGTTAGGACCAAAGTCAGGAGCCTCCCCTTGTTTATCTGCAGTAGGTGAAAGCTTAGGTGAGCTTGCCTTTGGATAAAGTGTAAGCTGTCCGGGCTTTGCGGTCAGCTTTCCGCCGTCGGAGAATGTCACGGTCAGCGGTTCTTCTGTTGTGTTGTATGCAACGTGAGTTTTATGCCCGTCTTTATTGAAGACTGTAGCCAGCGGGTAATCCGCCGTCACGGAAGCATCATTTAGACCGATGTTGTTCAGCGTACAAATCCAGTGATACATAAACGCGTGAGTATTGCCACTTTCGATTTTGCAATTAGGATTGGCGTCCATATACGCAGCGGCAGTAGCCGGGTCCTGCAAAGCATTGAACATACAAACGAGGTCGCCCCAGCCATTGTTGTAGTCCTTACCGCCCTTGCGTACGGATACGATGCGGTTGTGATTCTTCTTAACATAATCAGGATGGCGCCCCATATAGATCGAAGCGGGGGTAAAGGGAAGCCAGTTTATACCGTGAATGCAGTCAATGTCCCCTGAGAACCAGGTGCCGAAAGCCCCCTTACCGCCCCAGACCATGCCCAGCGCGACGTTCGGGAAGTCCTTGGGAAAGTTCGTGCCTGAAACATCGAACCAATACTCCTCCACCGCGGTGCGTTCGGTATTGAACAGGAAGAGTCCTGTGTCCCGTGCAACCTTGTCGCCCATGAACTGGCCCCACAGAATCATTCCATACCATGCATTCATGGATTCCGAGGACGATTCCTGATTGTTGCCATCCCCGAAATTCGCATCGCCCGAGGCCCACGAGTGGCCAGCGTATTTGTCGAAACATCGCATATATGGGAACATCTTGTCAGCTTTATCCGTCGAAGCGATATCCCTAATCAACAAATTTACCATCGGGCTCCATTTCGTGGCCCATGCCTTATCCGACCTCGCGACTTCCGCGGCCGCACGAATAAAATATCCATAATGAAAGTGGTGATCGTTGAGTGGGCGGTCGCTGCCATACGAAGGCCTGCTCCCAACCAACACGCCCCAGTTCGCATCGTAGTAGAACACGGGCTGTTCCTTGCCCTCTTTGGCAGTGAACCATTCTTCCAGCCTGCGCTTGATTTCATCAACAAACTGCTTTCGCAGATCAGGAGCGTCAATGGCTTCAGCGATGCCGCTGAGCGTGGCGAGCTTGCCAAGATGCTTTCCCTCCCAGTATGTGTCACCGAAACCACCGTTTTTCTTGTCCGCCTCAGCTTTCAAATAACCGATCATGCGCGGGCGGTCTGTGATTCCTTGCGCGGGCAGTATAGGCAACATCCCCTGAACAGGAACCTCAGTGCTAAAGCTATTGCCCTGTCCAAGTTTCATCAGGCCCCGCACCGAACCGTATGTCATCTCGGTCAGCTTGCTCGTGGTGTACTTCCATTGATGAGGATACAGTGCAAACAGCGTGCCTTCGTTCGTGCCCTCCTTCGGTGTAAACGTGAAACGATATTTCGCTTTGACTATGCCTTTATCGATATTGAACTCGACGTGTGTGTCTTTAACGTGATTGTATGCATACCGGCGAAACAGCGTAAGAGTCTCAGGCTTATTGTCAGGCAGCAGCGCTACAGAAAAATAATCCTTACCGCCGGCATTGTTCACGAATTTCGCACCATCCAACCCGCTCCAGGTCGAGCCTGATGGGCCGAACAAGCCATAGTGATGACCATTAATAGTGATGCCAAGAACTACGTCGCCATCGCCGCCGGACCATATCTGCGGCGCTCTGGCGAAGGTAACAGTCGTATTTCCGCCGGTAACCTGACAAAATATATACGGACTGCCGTGACCGAAGCTGGTGCGTAACGACGAATCGCCCGAAGCGAATACGGCTGTAACAAACCAATCTGAAAAACCGCCGCAATCCGCACGAGGGAAAGTCTCGACTGCAGAGTGGCCGATTGTGAAATCATTGCCCCCGCCGCTGCCGAAGATACCCGACTTGTTCGAGGTAATCTTCGACCCGGGATAACCAACCGTCAGTCCGCTTTCCCTGCATCGCATAACCAGAGGATGGGCAAACATAGGTTGAGAATATGGCTGCCACACCATCGAGCTCCACCACTGCGCGGTCAGTATAGGCCCCTTCAAATCCGAGGTCTTGAAGATCTCTTCAGGCAATGCCTTGCAAGACTTGGGAAGCGTAGTAAGATAACCTCCCTCGCCTACCTTCACAACTTCAGCATCCGTCGCGGATGATAACATCACAATTGCGATGATAAGCGCATAAGTGATAGACCGAACCCTATAATTGAGACAGCTTGTTGTCATGGTTGTCCTCCCTGGTAAAAGTTCAGAACATTCTCTGGTTTCATGGCGTAATTCAGAATCACAAATTCATCCATTCGCATCGATAAGTTTCGTGGACTTCGCCCGCGTTTGTTGCCGACATCCGCCGTCCCTATCAATAACGCGGGCGGGCGGAACGAGTTACCCGAGCCGACAAGCCGGCCATTACAATAATGGCGCACTTTCGCACCATTGAAGGTGGTGACAAGCAGCAGCCATTGACCATACTGGTCAGGCGTCACGACAGGTTCGCTTTGCACCACCTCCCAGTCAGCATATCTGTGTCCGAGGTCACGCGCTATGCCAAGACGCATTCTGCCGTCCTTCGCAATCTCCCAACGCAATGCCCCCGTCTGATCCGTATCGGCGGATAAAAGGGAATTTATAGGATGAGGCAGCGCATCGATGCACACCCATGCCATCAACGTTACCTTCTGTAGCGGCTGCGCCACCGTCAATCGCACTCTATCGCCTTCTCCACAAAAAGAAAGCGATCCCTTGTCCGGCCAGCGGCCTTCCGCCCATGTACAGGCCACAATGCTGCCGTGCGATTCCGGTGTTGCGTCAGCGATGCGATTAGTCACTATCCGCTCGGTGGATGAACGGCCTTCGAAGCTGTAGTGAATAATCGTTCCAGGATCGGCACTTAACGCACGCCTTGCATCACGCCAGGCGGCATAACGCTGCCTGGCTCTAACCACTTCGCGGCGAGCCAGCTCGGTCTCGCCAAGAAATGCGACGCGGTCCGCCTGCAGGTTTAGCCAAGAACCTGCATCGAAACGCACCGCCTCGCCGTCTTTCAACGAACGCCCCCCCATTATGACGTTCGCCGGCGCAACTTTCACCTCACCTGCAAATACATGTACTTCCACTGCTTTGTTGTCCAATACTGCACATCCGAAATCGGTTCCAAAATCGATAATGTCCAGCTTGGGCGAGCCAACTTTGAATCCTTTCGCCTGAGGGGGCACATGTGCCGTGATTCTTCCTGATTGCAAAAAACATTCCCACGCAGATAGAAGTTGAAACTCAACAGGTCCTTCAACAGCAACTCTGGCGCCGCTGTAAAATTCAATTAAGGCGGCGCCTGACTTCAATCGAAGCATTCCAGGAGACAGCACTTCTCCCTGGGCATGCGGCCCGGCTTCATCTATCCACTCAGGATCTACCGCGAGCGACAATACAGCCACGCCATCGCTCAATCGCTCGGTGGGCCTTTTACCAATCCAATAGATTACTACTAAAAAGGCTAAAACCGCAGCCACCGCAGCTAATGATGCGATTAGACGCCAGGGCCTAACGCTTATTATTGCTCGCTCTACTTTGGGCGATGCTGTGCCAAGCCATTCCAGGCGAGCCGCTTCCTGAGTTAGTCCATGCAGCGCGGCATGTTCCCAAAACTGCCTTCGCGCTTCGGGATCGTCCGCCAAAGCACGACTCAGTTGTTCCGCTTCAGGCTCCGTTAGTCTATCCTCAAGATGGGCCTCTATTAGATAGGAAAGTTTTTTAGCGTTCATTTCCACCCCCTCGCAAGCTGCCCTTGTACGCACCTGCGCAGGAACGAGCGAGCCTTCGACAACGCCACTCGCACCGCAGGCTCCTTCCACTTCAGCTTGTCAGCAATATCCTGAGAGGTCAGTTCCCCATGATATCGAAGCCAGATCAGCTCTCGGGCGCGTGGCGCGAGCTTCTTGAGACATCCTCGCAACAGACCAAGCCGCTCCTGAAAGAAACTTTCGTCAGGCGCATTGTCGCACAACGCGGTTAGGGCTTGATCTGTTAAAACGCAGGCGGATGCCTTGCGCCGCGCCTCGAACAGCTTGAGCCGAGCGATAGCGCACGCCCAGGCGACGAAGTTGGTGCCATCGCGATAATCCCCTGCATGCTGCGTCACCACGAGAAACGTCTCCTGCAGCACATCCTGCGCTTCTGCGCACCCAGGTTGAAGTGACAAAATAAAAGCCTTCACGATGCCCTGGTGCCTAACAAATAACTGTTGCACGCGCACTGTGGCGTCTTCATCATGGTGTTCATTTACCGGCTGGTTTACTGTTTTACTCATAACACTATTACCTTTTATGCCACAGAAAAACAGAATGTTACCAAATAAAATTGTGAGCGTCGCCGCTATAGTTTTTTGGCTAAACAGCATTCTACAAGCCTGAAACAATAATCCAGGCGTATCTCCCGCTATCGCAGCCTGCTGCTTATCGCATATATTCAATGGAACTATTTCAATATGTAGTTGTATAACGTTGTAGAAAACGATGTGACAGCTTTTTAATCAAAGGCAATGACGCAGGAATCGGAAATTATCAGGCAGGTACTGAACGGCGACACTGAAGCGTTCAGACTGATCGTGGAACGCTATCAAGGGCCGGTCGTCCGCATGATAAGGAACATCGCCTGTGATGGCCACTCCGCCGAAGACATCGCCCAGGACGTATTCTTTACGGCGTACCGCAAACTGGCCACGTTCGATGCCGACCGTTGCAGCCTCTTGACCTGGCTGTTCACAATCGCCCGAAATAAAAGCATAAACGCTCTCAGAAAAAAGAAGCCTCTGACAATGAGTGACCCGCCCGAACGGACCACATCGCATCAGCCCTGCGATGATATGGCCGGACAGGAGCTTGTAGTCGAGTTGGACAGGCAGTTAGCCGCATTGCCATGCGAACAAAGGCGGGCGTTCGTAATGGCCGAATTCGAGCAACTCCCATACGAACAAATCGCCCGCATAGAACGAACAAGGATTGGCACTATCAGATCGAGAATCAGCCGTGCAAGAGCAAAACTCAGAACCGCAATTGGGCTTTTCTGTGAGGACCCCAAGTGAAACGCGAAGAAATATACAACCAATGGTGTGACAAGGCAAAGCATGTCAAGGTAAGCCCAAACTTTTCCAAGGAAGTGATGAGCAAAGTACATCATTACCAACAAAACAAAAACAAAGCCTTGTTCGATTGGAACAGTCTGCTCGACCGAATCACAGCACACAAAGCTGCAAAAGCAACACTTATCGCAATTGGTGCAGCCGCGGGTCTGCTGAGAGTATTGTTCGCAGCTTACGCCCTGCTTAGATGCTGAACCACAGGAGTACAAAATGTCCGAAGAAACTATAAATACCCGTAATAAAAGGCGTCCCTGGATTGCAGACACTCTTTCTTTCATCATGCCAGGCCTCGGACACGTTTACTGCGGCAGGCTCGTAAAAGGTCTCGTTCTACTGTTCATCTTCGGCCTGCCCGTAATCGCTCTCGAAACGCTGATGATATTCAAAACATCTGCTGTCACGATGCCATTGGCCCTAATCGCAATAATCCTCTCTTACATGCTTTACTTCGTAGTGATAGTCGACTCGCACTATCTCGCCAGGAACACCAAAGTCGACTACGCGCTCAAAGAATACAACCGCTGGTATGTTTATATGCTGCTGGTCCTGATTAACATGGGCAGTTCCGTAACCGTGGCATTGAGCATTAGAGCCAACTATTTCGAGGCCTTTTATGTCCCCTCATTTTCCATGTTCCCGACAATTCACAACGGCGACAGATTCATCACAAACAAAATCGTGTATAAAAACACCGATCCTCAAAGAGGGGATATCGTAGTTTTCAAGAATCCTGAAAACAGACATATGAATTATATCAAGAGGATCGTCGCAATCGCCGGTGACACTGTCGAAATGAAAAGTGGCGAGCTTATTATTAACGGTCAAACACTACAGCGCACTTCCTTAGGACCGGTCAAATTAGAAAAACAGAATGGTGAAATCGAAGGGCAAATAACCACAGAACAAAACGGCAGGGCCGAGTATCGGATTTTCCTCGCCAATGAATCCCAGCGAGATAAGAATGTAATCACAGACTTCGATCCAATCAAAGTACCCCAAAATCACTGCTTCGTGCTTGGCGATAATCGCTTCGAATCAAAGGACAGCAGGCACTTCGGTGCCGTTCCTCTGGCTACTATCAAAGGACGAGCAGGATTCTTATACTTCCCATCTGAAGACTGGTCACGGTTTGGAAAAATGAACTAAACAGCATCGCACCTGGGCTACGTATATGCGAAATAACATACTGAGCATCCTTCCACAGAATCCACGACCCAGTGAGATTTGACCTTTCTCGTTACGCCTAAGATGCTATAATTCCCTTTCTGTCAGATAGTTCGTTATCAATGATTCAGAATCGGAGTTTTTATGAAATCACTCAGCATTCGCTCAATTCTCAAAAATCAATTTCCCATCTTTCTTTTTGGATTGATCTGTCTGGTCTTCATGGGTTCGCCTCTTTTTGGGCAAAATACGCCCAGCCAGGATCACAATGCGACTGAGGGCTGGTTTCCATTCGATCCGGGAACCGATCAGTTTACAGAAAGTCCGATGGATTTGCGTTTTTTGAATGAGAAATTCGCGGGCGAACACGGTTTCATTACGACAAAGAACGGTCGCTTCGTTCACAGCGACAACGGAAAGCCTGTCCGCTTCTGGGCGGTAAACGGCCCATCGCGTGACGCATCGAACCGCACGGCTCGTTTGTTAGCTAAATACGGCGTCAATCTCGTCAGGCGTCACGGCGCGGTTTTCGATAAGGATGGCGAAGTCAATCCAGCCGCCGTCAAGCGAGCTATCGCCATCGTCGAAGCAATGAAGGACGAAGGAATCTACACACACCTTTCGATATACTTCCCGCTCTGGTTCACGCCCCGCGCAGACCACCCCTGGCTCGAAGGCTACGACGGAAAGAGCCACCCCTTCGCCACCCTGATGTTCAATCCCAAATTCCAGGAAAAATACCGCCAATGGTGGAAGGCCCTGCTCACCACGCCAAGTGAAACTACAGGCAAAAAACTAATCGACGAACCCGCCCTCTTCGGTGTCGAAATGCAGAACGAAGACTCATTTTTCTTCTGGACCTTCAGCGAAAACAATATTCCTGATCCGCAACTGCGCATCCTGGAAACACAGTTCGGCAACTGGCTAAAGAACAAATACGGCTCCATCGACGCCGCCCTCAAAGCCTGGAAAAGCCAAAAGCTCAAGCGTGACAACCCAACTGAAGGCAGAGTCGCCTTCCGACCGCTGTGGAATATATTTAACGAAAAAACCGCCCGCGACCGGGACACTGTTGCCTTTCTTTTCGAGCTACAGACAAAGTTCTACCAGGAAACCTCCGCATTCCTCCGCTCGCTCGGCTTCAAAGGCCTTATCACCGCATCCAACTGGGCCACCGCAAGCCCCGAATTCTTCGGTCCCCTGGAAAAGCTCTCCTACACAGTCGGCGATTTCATCGACCGCCACGGCTACTTCGAGTGCAACCACAAAGGCGAAAACGCCGCCTGGTCCATCCGAAACGGCCACACATATTCCGACCGCAGCGCGCTTCGCTTCGACGCCGACGACCCGACAAAGCCCAAACAATTCGTCCACCCCGTAATGGACCCGCACTACGACGACAAGCCCTCGATGATCTCTGAGACGACGTTTTGCAGACCAAGTAAGTATCGTTCGGAAGCCCCGCTCTATTTCGCCGCCTACTGCGCCCTGCAGAACAGCGACTGCATCGTCCACTTCGCATTCGATGGCAGCCGCTGGGCCGTCAAGCCCCAATACTGGATGCAGCAATGGACTCTTATGTCGCCAGCAATGATGGGGCAGTTCCCCGCAGCAGCGCTCATCTACCGCAAGGGCCTGGTATCCACAGGCAGCGTCCTGGCCGAAGTGAACCTCAACAAGAAAGACCTGCTCGAACTCAAAGGCACCCCCCTGCCACAGGATGCTGCCCTCGATGAGCTACGCCTCAAAGATGTGCCACAAGGAACCGAAGTAAAACCTGGCCAGCGTATAGATCCACTCATACACTACGCAGGTCAGGTCGCTGTGAACTTCGTCACCGGACCCGCCTCGACCAAAATCACAGACCTCGCACCCTTCGTAGACCACGAAAAGAAAACCGTCACCAGCAGCA
>CAZYMD010000079.1:2884-21016 GCA_964649005.1 uncultured Pirellulales bacterium | reverse complement strand
GAATGATTGCAAAGCAATCGAGACAGTAGCATCTGTATTATGGCCTCTGACCTTTTAAATCTCAATCCTCAAGAGGAGAAGACAAGCCGGATAAACATCCATTGAAGTGAATGAAGGGAGCCAAATAATGCAAGGAAAACGTGGATTTACACTCATAGAACTACTTGTCGTCATCGCAATCATAGCTGTTCTTATGGCAATACTCATGCCCGCTCTTAGGGGGGTCCAGAAACAGGCCAAGGGCATCACGTGCCAGGCCCACCTGAAACAGTGGGGTATCATGTTTGCCCTGTACGCCGACGACCACAATGGAAGTTTCAATCCAGGCTGGGATGTTACTACTGGGGGGGAGCATATGTTATGGCCTGTCGTAATGCGGCCCTACTACCTGGATAATGAGAAAATGCTGGTCTGCCCGATGGCCACGAAGCTCATATCGAGAAATGGTTTTGGACCTCTTGCTTCATGGGAACGCGATTTCAGTTTGGGAAACGGCTTTAGCAAATTGATTACCAGCAGCTATTGCATAAACAGTTGGACCAACAACATGAAAGAGGACCGAGGCGTGCGGAAAATGCCATGGTTCTGGAAGACCGTTAATAACAATACAGCGTGCCTACCCGACGGAACATCCACTGGAAGAGCAGTCAACAGGAACAATATCCCCGTTTTCCTGGACGGGACATGGAACGATGCATGGCCGCGCGATATGGACGCCCCTCCAACGGTCAATGGAGGATTCGAAACCGGTGATCAAGGCCAAAGTGATGAGATGAATCATTTCTGCATCACACGCCATGATGCCTATATCAACGGGCTATTCATGGACTGGACTGTCAGAAAAGTGGGTCTGAAAGAGCTGTGGACCTTAAAATGGCATCGCAGCTTTAATACAGCCAACATTTTCACTAAGGCAGGCGGCGCTGTACCGGAGGATTGGCCCTTATGGATGAGGGGTTTCAGGGATTTCTGAAAAATAAGAAAGACATACTACACCTGAAAAGAATGGCCCGTATCCCCTTCAAGTGGCCTTGAGGCCATATGTTGCCTCGCAATTCAGGCCAAAGCATATAATCCGCACCAGCGATAAAAATGTTATTATACGAAATATTTTAAGAAAAAATGATTGAAATCGGACCTCGAACCTTGGTATAATTGGTAATTGAGCCGAAGGGTGTAGGCTTTGTGGCCAGGATTATTGTATAGTTACATGGCTGGTCAATGTGGGTGCTTGGTGTTGGGGAGCATAAAAATGACCGTTCTGAGCAGTAGTAAAACTTGCAGACCGGCCGTTACCACGTATGCTGGACTATCCCGTTTTCGAGTTCGAAGGCGTGCTTTTAGCCTGATAGAACTGCTTGTCGTCATTTCAATCATTGCAATGTTATTGACCTTGGTGGTTCCCGCTCTCAACCGCGTCAAGAACCAGGCCAAGGCGGTCGTTTGCCAAGGCCGGCTCAAGCAATGGGGCCTCGCCTGGGCGATGTACCTGGATGAGAATAACAGGCACTTCCCACACTATCTCGGCTACAATTGGATGCACAAACTCAAAGATTACTATGCCGACAACGACGCATTGCTCTATTGTCCCATGACAACAAAAACCAGAACCGAGGGAGCTCCCATCCGCTATGCGGTTATTGAAGATACGGAAGGTAATCGTTACGGAAGTTACGCCCTTAATGAGTGGATTTACGACGACGATGACCGTGATACTCAGAATTATTGGAGACATGCCGACCATCTTGGGCAGAATAACATTCCAGTAATGGCGGATGCCTCATGGCGTTCCGACGCCCAGCCCTATGCCACCGATCAGCCGCCTGAGTACGAAGGGGCGCCACGAACAGGCGTCGGTGCAGGTGGGGATGAGATGAGGATATACTGTATCAACCGCCACGATGGAGCAGTAAACATGCTCTTCATGGATTGGAGTGTTAGACGTAT
This sequence comes from uncultured Pirellulales bacterium, assembly GCA_964649005.1. Classification (GTDB taxonomy): domain Bacteria; phylum Planctomycetota; class Phycisphaerae; order Sedimentisphaerales; family Anaerobacaceae; genus CAZGMJ01. The sequence continues at coordinate 19,069 of CAZYMD010000079.1, read as the reverse complement.
CGGCTTGAAAGAGCTTTGGAACCTAAAGTGGCATACCAACTACGACACAGGCATGACTCCTCTTGTCTGGCCCGAATGGATGAGTAGTTTGCAGAACTGAATCAGGCTGTGCCGTAGGCAATCACCATTTCCCCAAATGATATACACATAGTGCGTCCATGTAGATTTTCTCAATAGAGGCGTTCTGAGAATGCACTGCTTCAACTATAACAGCAAGAGAATGCTGGATATCTGCGGCTATAAACTAACATGCGACTGAAGTAAGCTCTTCAATCCTTGTGGTGATTTCTCTGTAGTCGGTCATTCCGCAAACGTATCCATCGAAACCCTGGTGCAGCAGAGCGGCGGATTCTGATTCGCTCAAGTGATTTGTTAGTGCAATGATCTTTATACCCTGCAGCTCCTCGTCGGTATGAATACTATCACAGATACCTTTAGCATAAATGTCTTCAGCCAGAAGATTTATGACTACAACCTGCGGACTGAACTTCTGTACTGCTGAGCCTGTCTCGAAGTTGCTCGTAACCGCCAGGACCTCATACTCTCCGCTTCTGCCCAGCGAGTCCACCAAAGCTTCGGCCGAGTTCTTGTCGCTATCCACTACAAGAACGCGGACCTTACCACTTTCAAGGTCATCCGTGGGCATATTGTGCATCTTCATGAATCGGATCAGCTCGCTCATCGGGATTCTTCGATCCTTGCTGCCAGGTATCCGATAGCCTCTAAGTTGTCCATTATCAAACCACTTAGACACTGTTCTCGGTGCAACGTTGCATATTTTCGCCACATCACCGGTTGTCAGTACGTTTTTGCCTTTAGCCATCTCTCACACCCTATTTTTATACACTTGAACCGCATCTATCTTCGGCTCCAATGCCAGGTCTGTTTAGCAGATTGCCTCCAATTTGCAACCTACATGAAGATAAGCTACCATCAACCAACCTTAACGCCCTATAACTAACCACAGTTTAGGGTATGTCGCATCTGGTGATCCGGTGGGATTTATCCCTTTATCAACGACAGTTCTGGGTAAATACGGTTGATTTATCGGGCGCATCAGCTAAAATGCGGGCCGTTTTCGGTTGGAATTGCTCTTGTTTCGGCTTTTGGCCTTCTGAGAGTCTTGCCCTTATGTCAATGACAAATGGAGCGAGAATTGACTTTCCGCACCCATCACAGCCCAAGCACAGATGCAATCATGCCGATTCATAGGAGCCGGTCTCAGACGTAAATACGTTCGGGACATTTGATACGAATATAGCAAATAATTCGGGAGTGCATTTAATGCAGGTATATCTGTCACGACCAGATATCACGGATAGAGAGATTGAAGCCGTCTGTGAAGTGCTTCGCAGTTATAGCCTTTCATTGGGACCTAAGCTGCCTGAATTCGAGCAGGCTTTCTGCGACTATATCGGTATGAAGCGAGCCGTGGCCGTAAATAGCGGAACCAGTGGCCTGTTTCTATGCATGCAGGCACTGGGGATCGGCCCGGGCGATGAAGTCATCACAACACCTTTCACCTTCATTGCTTCGACAACCAGCATAATGATGACAGGCGCCAGGCCGGTATTTGTAGATATCGATCCGACAACGTTGAATCTCGATGCAAGCATGATCGAATCGAAGATCACGGACAAGACCAAAGCCATACTTCCAGTCGACGTATTTGGCAGCCCGGCGGGATTAGACAAAGTCATGAGCCTCGCTCAGAAATACAATCTACCTGTAATCGAAGACAGTTGCGAGGCTCTTGGATCGGCGCTGAACGGCAGAAAGGCGGGCACTTTCGGCACTGTAAGCGTTTTCGCCTTTTATCCGAACAAGCAGATAACCACAGGTGAGGGTGGTATTATCCTAACGGATGATGATACATTAGCTGATATGTGCGTCTCACTGCGAAACCAGGGCAGAGGCAAAACAAGCGGCTGGCTGGGGCATGAAAGGCTCGGGTATAATTTCCGTCTGAGTGATATCAACTGCGCACTGGGAATCGCACAGCTTTCGAGAATCGAGGAGATAAAAAGTAAACGCAAACAAGTCGCTCGCTGGTACCAGGAGCTATTAGCCAACGATGACAGATTGGTAGTGCCAGTTGAAGAGGATGGATGCGATATAAGCTGGTTCGTCTTCGTTGTCAGGCTTCTCGATCGTTTCACATTCGATCAACGCAACCGCGTTCTGCACGCCATGTTGGAAAAGGGTATTCAGGTAAGCAACTACTTCCCTCCAGTTCACATGCAGCCTTTCATGGTCGAAAAGTTCGGCTACAAGCAAGGGGATTTCCCTGTTACCGAGACTGTTTGCCAGAGAACAATCGCTTTGCCTTTCTACAACAACCTAACCAAAGACAAAGTAGAAATGGTGTGCGAAATATTAAGGCATACCCTCGACGACAAACTGGCACAGCCTTAATCGAACAATAGCTGATCTACACAACAATACCTGCTGAACGCTACAACAGCAAAGCGCATCTTAAGAGGGATAACTGCACTTCGCCTGGCATACGTGCGCCAGCCTCGCATTCGTGATCTCGCCTGGAATTGCAAAATCAGCGCCATTTCCCTAAAAAAACAGCGAAAAGTGGCTGCTTCAATTTGGCGGAAGCTGTTTTATATATTAAATATTAAGTAGTGAGGAATTAATTGAACCGGCTGGGGGGTCAGACCGGTAACCTGTGCTCATCTCAAGGGGAGAAGACGCTAATGAGAGGTTGGAGAAGTAAACTGGTATTCATGTTGGTGGTCTATTTCGCTGGATTCGCGACGGCTATATATGCGTTATCGCCGGCACCGGAGAATAATGGTGAAAAAGCGAACAGCAAGACCATGATCGATTCGATTCTCAAATCGGACGATTTTGCGAAATCCTTCAACACTGGAATAAACAAGTGTGTAGCGCTCGGAAAGGACGCCGCCGAACGGTCGGTGAAATTTCTGAAACAGAAGATTGATGAAAGGCAGCTCAAATCGGACGGCTGAGACACCATGGATGGTTTACTAAGCAACAATGCTCTAATTGCTAACATACATTCGGATAAGCACCATAAAAACCAGCAAGAGGTGGGTGCATGAAACAACGTTGGGCCGTGGATCCCTGTCAATCCACGGCCCATTCTACATAATCACAAATAGACTACGCAATTCTCAGAAGTGAACCTCTATCTCTTCATCATCCTCAAGTAAACCTGCCTCCACATCCGTCAGTACCTGCATATCATCAGTACCCGGTTCACCTATTTTAATCGTGTACATACCCGCTCTGAAGACCTTTGGACGCCATAACTTGCCTTCTATTCGAAGTGTGTAAACAATCTCATCATTCTGCTGGTCGATAACCTGGATTACTGGATTTTTCATACCGCTGACTTTAATAGTCGGTAGATATGCCACCGCTTTTCGCCCGTAATTATCTTCCTGCTGTATTGTCTTGGGCCAGCCGTCATATTGCCCGTCCTTATTCTTGCGTGGATCGACGTATCGCGGCCAGCATTCCATCGTTATCGTACGCGTTTTCTTGTTCAATATAACAATGCCATATCCAGGCATCTTGTCATGCAGCGCCGCGGGTTCCTGATCCATGGATTTATCCGGATTGGTTGCTGCATAAACAGTAATGTGATTACCAAATCCATCGAGAAACTCGCCTGTATACTCAGGCATTTCCTCCTGCCTGTTCATTCCAGGCTGCGATGGTTTCCACGCCCTCGGATAGAAGTTCGCAATCGATGGAACCACAAAAGACCAGCCAGCATCACCCCAATCGTCAATGCCATGTTGCACGATCGTTGAAAGGTGCTGATCTCCTCCAATATGAAAAGCAAAACAGCGGCGCAACGCATCCAATGCCTTGTTCCGCCCGGTCTGGGGCCACCCATTCGAATCATAATCCGCAACAAGACGCTGCAATCCTGCCCCATGGTGCGTCGCTACGTTCGCAAAGCCCGTTTGCGACAGGGCTATCTTCATTTCAACACCCTGCCAATCCGTCGCCCAGTCTCCAAGAAATTCCATTTGCCTGTCACCAAGCAGCTTCGCTCCTGGAACATCAGCGGTTTTCGGATCAAATTCAGGGTCTAAGACATGATCCGCCCTGCCGCTTGTGGTCGGTGGCGCGAGACCAGAGCATCCTGATTTGAATTTACGGTCTTCAAGAATGGCAAAGCTGACCCAGCCATAGTCCATCCTCGTATAGTATACGCCTATGTTCTGTCCGACAGGCGTAGGATCGTATGGGTCGGGAAGATTACTGCACTGGGTCCGCTCGACCATCCTGACGAATTCCGCAGGCATAACGTATCCGCCTTCATCGTCCTTTGTAGTCTTACGGCCGGCGGCGCCCCAGAGATTGCCCTGGAATATATCATGGTCATCCGGTATGCACACGCACGGTATGTCTTTAGTCAGGTCGCGATAAGCCCAGCACCAGAGGTACCATTTGTACATATAGTCCAGATAAGATGAAGGTCGTCCGCTTCTGTCGGCAGCCGTCGGGCTGGCGCCTTCATACACCTGATCTCCACTGAAGAACAAGAGGTCCGGTTTGTGATCAAGAACGTGCTCGACTATGTCCTGGTGTGGAAACCACATCCAATTGGGCGTCCAGGTGTAGTTGCCACGATCTACGCCTGGATGGCGAACATTATGATTGCCTGTGAAAGCCGCGATCACAACTTCTTTTTGATTGGCCGGCTCACGATGTACTTTCCCCGACCATACGCACTTGTCAGTCTCTCCATCGTGTCTCTTCAACTCATAAATCAAGCGGTAAGATGTGCTGATATTCGATTTCCAATCTTCCACTCTAAAGGTGGCTGTCCAACCAGGAACTACTACATCCGCCTTGGCGACTGTTTCCCATATGTTCTCTCTGACCACTTGAAGCTCGACAGTCTGGTTATCCGCCATTCCAATAGGCATCAACTGTGCGGTCATCTTCATGACACCACGACTCAAGGTGTGTTGCGCTGAGATAATCGGCCCACATGTCCGATCATCCTCTGTTTTGACTTTTGATCCGCTCACCGTCCAATCGCTGAACCAGAACCGCTCAGATCGTTTGCCCGGATGTGAAACCAACGCCATGCTCCCGGTAATACGCTCCGGCTCGACATCCTTTAGAACAACGCTTCCAACTGAATTCTCGCCTTCGAACGAACCAACAGCAAGTATCAGCGTCATCATGCCGTTCGATCGCTTCGCAGACAACCTCAACACAATCTCCTGGAGCGAGTCGATCGGGTGTATGGACTGAACCAAATTTGGCGATCCCGGTTTCTCAAGATCGCGGATGAAAAGAAAACCATCTCCGTCAATACCTGCGAAGATACCTGCTCCTTTTCCAACGCTATGATGCACCAGGGCGGCCGCACGATAATCCAGGTCCGGACCGGCCCCTATAAGGAAACCCACCGCTGCCTGAGGGGACAACTCCTTGCCCAGCAAGCCTGTTCGCACACCCATATCAAGTTCGCCGCTACCCTCCGTCAGGCGCCTCGTCAACAGATGGACGGTCCTCATTGGTTTTCCCGCCCTGCCTTCGAGACATTCAAGCCGACCTTTCGATATTCGCCAGTCCTGTAAACGGTTCGCCCAATACTCCGGCCCCACCCATGTCCGCTCTACATCTCCAGGCCACTCGCTGACGAATTCCTTGCCATAAACGAGAGACTGCGAAACTATTGGCGATAAAACCACCACAAAGCAAACCATTAGAAATGCATTGTTCCGCAAAAAGTCGCTTCGTCGGCCATGACGATACATATCCAGTCTCCTTACCACTACTTTCTATTACCAGATCGATCCACCCCAAAGCAATCGACCTAAACCGGATAGTATGCTCTAAACCGACTTGTCTTTCAAGCAATACTTCACGAATACCTGCCTGTAATATCAGGTGGTTCAATCGCCATATGAAGACATCCTACGATATAAGCCCTGCTGTATCGTCATCTCCCTTAAAACTCATTCACGGTCAAAGAAAGCATTCCTCTGTATTATTTGTCACCTCCAGTCTCTTCGTTCGTCAATAAAGTTACATTGAATTTATACTGTTTTTGCCCTGGTGCGATCTTTATAGGCATCTCAATATATTTATATGGCTCATATAGTTTCTTGTATTCCTCTGCCCCATCTTTGCTCAGCGGATCGTTGTGAACGCCGTTGCCCCACCATACAACCAACTGCAGGTCCTCAACGTTTGGCACTTCAACAAATCTGCAGTAACCATTATTGTCCGTCCTTTGGGTGATCTTCTTGCCGGCATCCCATTCCCATTCGGCACCTATGGCAAGGCTCCGGAGTCTTACCGAGAAGAACGGCAGCGGCTCGCCAGCACTGTTCTTAACCCAGACTTCCACCTCAAGCTCAGGCTTCTCTGCAACCAGTTCCACCTCATACTCCACCTGCCCCGGGCGGTAGTCTATACCCGCCGCTACATCGGGATAATATGTCTCAGGCGCCGATGGAGAATGATCTTCCGACAATTCTGCTTTTACTTCAAGCTTAGGTGTTACAGGACAACCGGTAAGTCGAAATTTGCCTTCCTCATCCGTTCTTGTGTGACATGTCGTCAAAAAACTCTTTCTGCCGACCTTTGCATATATCAAGCAGTTTGCCAATGTTTGGCCGTAGTTATCTCTCAGAGTCCCATTAACGATCAGACCTGCTCGGTATAAAGAAATGTTTTGCTCCACGTGGCCAAGAGGACCTTCGCTTCTGAATCCAACGCGAGATCCAACATATCCTTCGCCCTCGAACTTGATTGTCCATTTCGTCTTTTCCCAGAACCGCGGCAGGTTATCGAAATGGTATCTCCCGTTCTCGTCCGTCGTGGTCTCAGGAGTTCCGTACCTTCCCGTTCCTCCCAGATTCCTGATCATCATGGCATGATCGGTTAGGTTGCCGTACCGGTCAGCGGGACGACCTTCCACAGAGACCGTCATGTCGGCCAGAGCAGAGCCTTGCTTGTCGGCCACCAGCCCGGATATTTCGGCTGCCTCCTCCATTTGCATGACTATCCCTGAAGCAGATCGCAGCACCCCATTCTTTTCATTTTCAAGATGTCCAATTATCCCAGGAACCTCAAACTCAAGATCTGAAATCTTCTCAGGATTCCTAATTATGGTCCAGGCCACCTTGCCCGCCTGTCCCTCGACAAAGGCTCTCAAGATCAATGGCAAATAAACCGGGCCCGGTTGCACATAATTTGGTGGTAGTTTGAAAGAGAATAGTCCGTTTGAATCAGTAATTACCTGCTCGGCGAGTCCCTCTGTCGCATCCGCTGAAAAGACCGTCGCCCCTGCAACACCAATGCCATTCTCGTCGATCACCTTGCCTGATACTGTTCCGGATACTTTACGGGGCAGCTCGGTATATCCATCGGGAACTTGCGGCACAAATAAGCCCGGATCAATTTCTCTATAGTCAAACTCCAGGACATGCTCGACCCACTTGTCTGGATCAACTTGGCCGGTTCGCCGAGCAACAATCTTGATCGGCAGCATAGTCCCCCTCTGCACCCATGCCTTCTCGGAATAATCACGATCCTCGCGGCTCACATCGTAAACCAGCACATCGTCAGTACATTCTGCAGCGAGTTTCTTCATTTCACGCTTCTCATGATCGTTCCCACGGAAGATTTCTACTGTCTTTAGCATGTAATGACCTGCAACAGGTGTGTAGGGCAAGTGCGAATCGGAGAATTGAGCCGTCCTTTTATCCTTGCGCACAACGACTCGCTCCTGTCCGTTGTCAATGATAAGACTCAAGGTGCCCTCCATACGCAGGCAGCCAGACTCATCGAACCACCACTCGTACTGGTCGACCTCTCCATCTGGCATGGTTGCGCTTATAGTTATGTTAACTGTTCCAACCTTGTTCAGGGCGTTGATAACCTCAGCGAAAACCATGGATCCATTCGTGTTCAGACCAATTAACAAAGCTATGCAGACCGCCAAAACAGCGGCTATCCGCGTGTAAGGACTGTGAATCAGGACCGTCTCAAAAGACCGGCCAATACCTCTTCGCAAGCGTCTGTGCGCATTCAGAACGTCGCCAACTGTCCGTTCATGCATCTCGTTGCGGGCGACAAAATTAAGCTTCCCGACCATTTTTTCTATATCTTCAACAGTCTTCATTTTTCCACCTTGTCGTTCAACGATGATCGCAGTCTTTCAATTCCATATCTGTACCTGCTCAGAGCCGTATTCACGGAAATATCCAGGCTCCTTGCGATTTTCTTAAACGTCATACCCCCTTGTAAATGCAAAGCGATGATTTCCCGCTGTTCATCTGGAAGCCTCGCCATTGCACAACCCAATCGCCGCAGACTCTCATCCTGAATAGCTGTCTCCAGCGGACTTCCGGTATCGCTGTTCAATGCATTCTTCATCTCTGAATGATTGCCTCTGACCTTTTTGCGGCGCAACAAATCTCTCGCCCGATTGGCGACACTCGTCGCCAGATAAGCTTTTAGACTGCCCTGGAGCCTGATTCGTGCGCCATGCTCGGCAAACTTTACGAACACATCGTGTACAACATCTTCAGCGGCATCCAGATCGTTCAGAAAACTTACAGCCAATGTCAACATCCGATTCTCATACTTTTCGTAGATTCGCCGAAGCGCCTCGTCGCTGCCAAGCTTGAATCTCAACAAAAGCCAACTATCTTCCATTAGAGCCTCTTAACACAACTCTCAAAATCTGCCTCAGTCTCCACTATCACGCACAAACCGGATGTTTTATTGTAAGCCAAATGTACATCATAGAAAAATACGGCGGAAAAACCTGTGGATTTTCACCATAACTTTTGATATTTAGAAGCTCAGGTTGCTGGCCAGAGACAACCAGGGTATTCTTGTGTCCCTTAAGGGCTCTATACATTGTACTGTACTGCTGTTGCTTGTTGGATCGTTCGTAAATAGCATTGAGCAGCATAAGAATAGCAGAATCTCTTTTCAGGCAGGTTTGAAATGACAACCAAAAGAAACGTTTCTATCCCAATAGTCCTCTCCGGACACATCATCCCCATAGTGTTCATCTTCTTCATTTTAGCGAGCCAGAGTCAAAGCCTCTTGGCCGGGGCGTATGAATGGGGCGGTCTCGGCAGCAGAGCCCAATCGATGGGTGGTGCATTTATTGGCCTTGCCGATGACTGGACTGCGATCTACTGGAATCCAGCCGGCCTTACGCAACTTGAAGGCAAGGGCTGGGGATTCGATTTCTCCAGTCCGCACCCAGTGATCGAGGACGGCAGCAGCATGTCGAACCTTATTCCACCTCCCACGTCATCGGCGTTCGGGAACATGGAAACCAGATACCAAATAGATACTTTTTCCCAATACACAGACGCTGAGCCCCATCAGTTCTCGAGAGAAAGAGTCGAGTACCATTTTTACAATCCCGCAGGATTCGGCGGATATTGGCAACAGGGCCAGTGGAGCATGGGCGCCGGATTCTATGTCCCCGCCGGATACTATCTGGATTGGAACGATACTATAGCTTACAGCACGGGCAACATCAGAGCCTCACTCTTCCAGGAACTCGGTATAAGAACATTAAACGTATCCGTCGCGAGGCAGATAAACCCCAAGCTGTCTCTTGGCGCCGGTTTCGATCTACTCTACGGATCGGTCAACTACAAAGCCAGTAAAACGGTATCAAATACAAGCATAAGCAACTACAACTGGGGTACAGACTCGGACTGCCAAGGCGTTGGCTATGAAGGAATCTTCGGCCTGCTGTACAAGGCAACAGACAAAGTAAGCCTCGGCGCTGTTTACCGCACCGGCGGCACAATTAATATGAAAGGCGACGCCCGGTCGTACCTCACGCTGACTGCGATGAGCGAGAGCACAGACTTTACACAGCAATTCCGCTACCCTCCAACATACGGTATAGGACTCGCCTACAAAGCCAAGCCTAATCTGACTCTAACCGGTGACTGGCAGCGCACCATGTGGTCGCAATTCAGAATCGATATCGACTATGATGATAACAGTCTTGTCGCCCTCACAGACAAGGACTACTCGGCAGACTGGAAAGACTCCAACCGCTATCGTGCTGGTTTGGAGTACCGTCCTTCTAAAAAATGGTCCGTTCGCGCAGGCTATATGTTCGATCAATCTGCTCTACGCAAGAAATCCGTAAGCCTCTCCAACATCGCCGGCGTCGATAGACATAACGTAACCGTCGGTGTTGGACATCAATTTGAAAACAATCTCGGCCTGGATGTCGTGTATGGTTATGCGTGGGGTAAACGACAGGCCAATGGCGTCAGTTACAGCCAGCAGATCAACTTCGTCGGCCTGTCGTTATCATATAAGTTCTGATTGAACTTTCCTTTCCCATTGTTAATAATACTCGCATGCCTAACACTACAGAAAAATTATATGGTCTGATTTTCGATATCGACGGCGTTATCGCTGACACAGAATCGATAAACACCATCGCAACAGCAAGGGTGTTTGCGGAACTGTTCGATCTGAAAGACGTGAAGCAGGAAGACTTCGAGCTTGGTCTCGGAAGAGGGGCGGAACAGTATGTTATAGCGGGCGCCAGCGTACATGGCCTGGAGCTAACCGAGCCACAGGTCAGAAAAGCGACCCAACTACGACAGGACTACTTTTTCGAGGTCCTTCGCAGCCGTCCATTGCCCCCCTTCCCTGGCGTTATGGAGTTAATCGATCAGGCGATAACAGCCCAAGACTTTCGACTGGCAATCGCCACTTCAGGCACACAGGAGAAGTCGATGGCCGTTCTTGAGGCGACAAAAGTCCCCTACCAGCAAATGGTCTACATAAACGGCAACATGGTGAAGAATAAAAAGCCCGACCCCGAACTCTTCCTTACTGCGATAGGGCAACTGGGTCTGCCGGCCAGCCGATGCGTTGTAATCGAAGACGCTCCCAACGGCGTGCAAGCCGCTAAAGCCGCCGGCGCCAAATGCATTGCAGTGACAAACTCAGCAACCGCAGAAAAGCTCTCTAACGCCGACTTTGTTTGTGCCAGCTTGAAACAGGTCAACCTCATAACGCTCAGAAATCTTGTTGATAGTATTGCGACCGCAAGCTGACTAATATAGTCCTAATCTGATCCCACCAGATCAACCAACCAGCATTCTTTCACTCTCTCTGCAATAATCCATCTTGCCAGGTTCGTCCACACCTTGCATCCGTCCAATATGACACTGTCGCTGCTGACCACAATCGCCTCGCTTCTGACAAGCACCGCATCAGGACTCATCACAAGTTCAACCTCCCAGTCCCAACCGTGCTCCCGCGCCAATTCACTAATGAGTTTCTTAAGGTGCCCGCTGTTCGATACGGGCTTGTCCAGCAGCCATTGAACTTTCGCTGTGTGAGCCTCTTCGATGAATTCTCCAATCAGCCTCACCGCAGGCATTGTCTCGCTTACTTTACGATAGGTTCCGTGTATGCTGGCCAAATCACGATAGCAGCGGTCGTGTCCCTCAAAGATTACCCCTCCTGCCAGAGCAGCCTCGACAGTTATCAGAAGGTTATAGCCGTCGATGGCAATTTCCTGATCCGCCAATTCTATCACAGACAGGCATTTTTTCTGTCTTAAGGCCAATTGCTGATCCGAACATCCACTCCGCATCAAGGCCAGTCTCTGCCTCTGCGTTAGAGCAAATTTGTCGCCTACCAGCTTCAGCGAACTTCTCTGAGCGTATCCCTTGGTAAGTAGAAGGCAATAATCAGCCATAGCTGCCTGCAAATCAGGCACCTTCTCCTGAGCAAACAGCCTCTCATCTTCAGGATGCGCTCCCCTATGACTTCTTCTATCAGGCATCTTACAATCCTCAGCGAGTATATATCATCTATCAAGAATCACCACTCGTCTAACAAATGTCAAAAGCAAATTGACAGAACTGCCCCCCTCATCTACCATTTAATGTTACAATAAATCTAACGATAACCACGAATGAAAAAATTCTTAACTACGGAGCAGGATTTGTTAGGAAATGGAAATTACAACAGGTTAAGAGTAATGTTGTTCATTGCTGTCTTGCTTGCTGCATCGGTTTCTCTCGGCGCCAAACCAAAGCAGCCTAAGGCCCTCTGGCATATTGGTGGACAAGGGCTTTTCGACGCCACAAACAAAGCCTACGCCATCGAAGCCGACGCTGTCACAGTGAATCTTAGCCATACCAATACCCTCTGCCCTACAGGCTTGGGACACCTCGCATCGGGCAGGACATCTGTCAAGGAAATCGTGTTTCAGTTCGACGCGGTAGACGCCGGGCGCTTCTGGTTGCATGTATCCTGGAATCCCGGTGGCAGCGGAACCGAACAATTCGAAGTATTTTGCAATGGTACGAATGTGGGCAAGAGCACCTTGGTCGATGGGCGGGAATTACCATATCAGCGGATAGATGAGAAATTCAGCGTCAATCCCCATAAGGGCCTAAACGCCATAATAATGCGGCATTTATCGGGCGATGGCCTGCGATTTAGGGACATACTATTGTCCTCATCGGCCGAGCTGTCCGAGCTACCCTCCCCGTTGAATCCGAGCCTCAAGTACCCAAATCTGAAGGCGTATGAAAATGCGATAAAAGCCAAAAGTGTGATGTTCGACAGCGCTTACGTTCGGCTGTTCGCTCCCAAGATGAGGGAGAAAGAGGCCTCAATCATCTTCGAATACCTGGTCAAGGCATACGACCGGCTCCACCATCTCACAGGACTTCACACGGAATACAAAATCGTTGTCTATCATTTTCCCCAGGGTCATCCTGATGGGTGGGGCGGTACGAGTAACTGTACTATCTGGTATTCGGATAAGAATCTCGATTTTCAATCGGATAGCGAATGGAAACGCTATCGAATCCCACATCTCTGTGGCTATATCGAAGAGATGGCACATAACTTCGTCAGCGCATCGGGCGCACAGTTTGGCTGGGAAATGACAGGCTGGAGCATAAGCACAAAAGTAACGCAACAAATCGCCAACAACCCAATTCACCAACGCCATGTGATAGATACTCGAAACCGACAAAAGCAAACCGTCGACCGCTACATCGCTTCAGGCTACAGATTCCCTAAAGATATCCCATCCAATCTATGCGACCGCGTCCATGCTTACATACTGTTTCTCTGCGAGCAGGAATACGGCCCAAACTTTTGGTCTGATTTCTTTCGAGAAATCAAAAAAGAAAAATCCAATCTGCTGGTGGCTGCAAAGCTCTCCGATAGCGACCAGATTAGAAACAGACGCTACCAGATTACAGTAGACTGCTTCGACAGGCTGGGTGGCATGAACTTCAAGAACAAACTTAAAAAGCTACAGATATCACTATCGACTGATGTAAAATCCCTTCACCCCGAAAGAACAGACTGGAACCGAAAATTCATCAATTAATTCATTGTGAAATATAATAAGGAAAACTGATGCCAAGCCATAACCTGGCAAAAATAGAAATAGATGACCTTGAGATACTTGGCTACTCCGTCGCGGGCGAAGAGACAGTCGTCGCGATCCCGCAGCTTGACGTCTGCTTCGACATAGGCAAAGCACCCGACCAGTTTATACCCGTCAATCACGTCCTGCTCACGCATGGCCACATGGACCACTCCGCAGGTTTCGCCTATTACCTCTCGCAGCGTAACTTCTGTGGCCAAATCCCTGGAACCATCCTCGCTCCCGAAAACCTGCTTGGCCCCATGAAGAGGATAATCGACGCCTGGGGCCAGCTCGATGGCAATAAAATCCCCGTCAATCTCGTTGGCGTCAAACCGGGCGACGAATATCAGATTAAGCCCAATCTCATCACCAGGGTCTTTCCAACCAAGCATAGCCGCGGCTCTGTCGGCTTTTGTGTTATAGAGAAGCGAAAGAAGCTCAAGGCTGAATATACAGAATTAACGGGACCACAGATCGTCGAGCTGAAGAAGCAGGGAATCCAAATAGACAATCCTCTGGAGATACCAATCGTCACCTACCTCGGCGACACCCAGTACGTGGACTTTTCCCAACTCGACTACGTCGCCAAAAGCAAGATACTGATCGCCGAGTGCACATTCTACGAAACAGACCACGAAGGAAGGGCCCAGGCGGGCAAACACATGCACGTGACAGAGTTGGCGGGTCTGCTCGATAAAATGCAAAACGAGCACATCATCATAACGCACTTAACCCAGCGAACCGCCATGCACGAAATCCGCAAAATGCTCAAAGACCTCATGCCGCCGAAAATCCGCGACAAGATCACGATCCTCATGGACAGACGCCCCCGGCACAATCGATCCAAATCTATGTAATCACTGCGACCAGAGCTACAACGATCACGCTGTTCAACAAAGCATAAATGCCCTTTGGCAAGCGACTTCAAAGACAGGCCTAATCGCTGCTGCCCACTAATACTATATTCGGATGGGGTACTTTTTTCATGCCAGCTCCAAGATAGAATCCTACGTGCGGCGGCTGATTGTAGGCTACATTTTGCCAGGCGATGCTCAGTCTGTACTGTGGATCGTGCATAAGCGTATACAGACGATGGCTCGTGGGTATTGTCGTTGTATAGATGCGCAGCGCTCTGCCGTCATTTGTCCTCCATATGACCTCTTCTCTCCAGTCTCCGAAGACGTCCGCACTTAGAGCAGGCGTGGATTTTGAACCGTTGTTTGACCGGCATCCCTCAGCAGTGAAGTTGGTGCTTTCCGAGCCATTCTCCCAATCCCACTTGGAGATACGAGTGCCGTTCAGTGTTTCTCTGAGCAGATCGCCATCCCACCAGACTACGAAGTTCTGCGACCTCGGACGCCTGCCAATATCCTCTCCCTTGCAGTTGCGCAGTCCACCTGAGCCCCCCCAAGCCTCGACGCCCAAGTGACGTGGATCGATATCGGCCGCCACCCCCCTACCGACATCTCGCCCTTTGTCCTTACCAAAGATTATCTCTCCCGTAGCGGCGTCGAACATCGCAGCACCGAAACCATCTTCGTAGCCCGGAATGGGCCGTTCATTTTCATGTATCCCCCACACCTCCAGGCCGGGCCTGTCAGGATCCAAATCGCTGACGTGCATTGCATCGCCATGTCGGAGTTCTGTGGAGTACAGGCCCGTTCCGTCATCGTCTACGCACATCGAACCATAGATAATCTCATCCTTGCCATCGGCATCGACATCCGCGACAGTGAGATTATGATTGCCCTGCCCTGAGTATTTCTCCAATCCAGGTTTGGCCGAGTCAAAAATCCAACGCGAGGTGAGTTTGCCTTCTCTCCAGTCCCAAGCCGCCAGCACGGACCTGCCATAGTAGCCTCGACACATCACAACGCTCGGCCTTACGCCATCGAGATACGCCACACAGGCCAGAAAACGGTCAACTCTGTTGCCCTTTGTGTCGTTACTGCCGTTGCCGCCAACACCACCCCAGCCACCGATGTCGCCTCGTGGTGGAATATAGTCGGCTGTAGCCAGTGCAGCGCCGGTCTTGCCATCGAATATCGTAAAGAACTCAGGACCATCGAGTATCTTGCCATCCCTGTTGATCCAGTTCGCATTGGGATCGCCGATAGTCTTGCCATTTCCGTCGACGGTTCCGTCCGCGGTCTTGCAGGCGACTTCCGCACTACCATCACCATCAAGGTCGTATACCATAAACTGAGTGTAGTGGGCGCCTTCACGGATATTCCTTCCCAGATCAATCCTCCACATAAAGGCTCCGTCCAACTCGTAGGCCTCCAGTATCGGTTTGTCCGTATTCCCGGCTCGCGCATTGTCCGCGCCCCTGCCCGCCTGGTGAAGAACGATCTCATACGCCCCATCACCGTCAAGATCGCCGACAGATGCATCGTTGGGCCGGTACCCATTGGGAGTCTGAAGAGGGATAGAAATGTAGTCTTGACTCCAAACCTTTACGGGCAGAGAGGCCGCTTGTTCCTCCTCGTTCAGTACAGGCTTGACAAAATAACAGTTAGCTTTGGCGAGATCGACGCCATCATCAACATAATTCGTGCTGTCCATTATGGGCTGCTTGTTCACTTTTACTGGTTCACCGCTATCGGTTATGCGATACAGGTTGAATGCAATGTCATCAGGGTCGGTCCCGAACAATCGCCACCCTACATAAACCTTTGCATCACCCTGATCGACTGCAACTACACCTCGATCCAGCTTTTCCATCTGCCGCTGAGCAAGCACCGAGCCAGTCAGAACAAGTAACA
>CAZYMD010000079.1:0-2784 GCA_964649005.1 uncultured Pirellulales bacterium | reverse complement strand
TCCAGCTTTTCCATCTGCCGCTGAGCAAGCACCGAGCCAGTCAGAACAAGTAACACTATAATTGGCACAGCCAAACCCCACTTTGTTATTAGCTTCATTATTCTACTATTCCTTTCAAGCTGTTTTAGCGACGGCAATGGTCTCTTCTTCTATGGGCCGTTCCAGTCGGACATCCCTCAGTTACGGCCGATGCCGAGAGGTTTACTTAGCTGAGGCGGATACAAATACCCCATGGTTTGCATGGCGACGTCCATACGATACAGAGCATCCTGCATAAGGCATATCCTTCGGGTGCCAGCCACAATACTCGTAGTATAAATGCGCAGCTCATCTTCCACAACCGTGATCAGTTCCTCACGCCAGTCCCCCAGACAATCTGCAATGGCCAATATACGACCCGGTATTTCACCAATCTGAGGACCCTTGTATTTCATGATGGGCGAACTGGATGCGCGATAGCTGAAGGGACAGTACACCTTAATCGGGCCATCCGTCCAGTAAAAGGCTCGCGGGCTGTGGCCTCCAATATTCTGATTCGACAGCAGTTTGCCCTGTGCGCCGTACAGCCAGAATTTCGAGCGGTCCTTTTCACCGCCGTAGAGTTCCATACCGGGACTTTCAGCATCGATATCGCCAACCAGACCCCAGTCGTGGATATGCGTGGTGGAGTGGTCGCAGCCCCAGATGATCCGGCCCGTGCGCGGATCGACGAGGCAGAAGCCATTACGCCTTTGGCTCGATTCGAATCCGTAGAATATCTCCAGACCCGGGCGTGAAGGATCGATATCCGCCACATAGCAGATGTCCGGATGACCCATTGCCATATTCCACAGACACTTGCCCTTATCATCAATTACCGCTGCCCCGATGACAAGCTCATCGCGTCCGTCCTCGTCTACATCCACAGAATGCAGACCGTGAAAGCCCTGCCCGCGCACGCGAGGATTCTCGTTGTCTCCGTCCCAACTCCAAACCTTCTGAAGCTGCTTGTCGGCATAATCGTATGCGTCGATCCTCATTCTGGTATATGTACCGCGTAGCACTATAAGAGTGGGCTTTTTTCCGTCGAGATAGGAGACCCCGATCAGATTCCGATTCACGCGGTTACCTTTGTCGTCGCCCCAGCCTGCAATATTGCCTCTGGAAATCCAGTCCACTCTGACTGTCTCTCTGCCGGTCATGCCATCGAGAATTGAGCAATATTCGGGCCCTTCCAGAACGAATCCGTTGTTGCTGATGTAAGCCTCCGCGGGAGCGTCTGCAAAGGGCGCGCTCTTTAATGCCACCTCAGCCTTGCCGTCACCGTCCAGGTCATAGACTACAATTGGTGAGAACCATACGCCCAGGTTAATATTCCAGCCCAGATCCGTCCGCCACATGAATTCTCCGGTTCTGCCGTTATAAGCTTCGATTTTGAAGGTGTCCCTACTTCGTCGCTGGGTGCCGGGGTCGATTGAGCCTCTGGGACGCTTCACTACATAATCATAGACCGAGTCTCCATCAAGATCGGCGATGCCGATTTTGCCGACCGACAGATTGCCCTTCAGCTTGATGGACAGGTACTGCTTTGCTGGAGCATTGGCCGGCAACTTCGCGGGCAGGCACATTTCACGCTCCATGCCATTTATAACGGGCCTGACCCACCACGAATTCTCACAATCCATGGGAACCTTGCTGTCAGCATAATTCGTGCTGCCGCTAATCGGCTGATCGTTAAGCTTGATCGGCTCGCCATCGTCTGATGCACGATACAGGTTGAATGCAATCTCGCGTTGATCACTTCTCAGCAGCCGCCATCCCACATAGACTGTTCCATCGCCCTGATTGATTGCGACCATACCGCGGCCCAGCCTTTCAACCTTGCGCTGAGCAAAAGCCTCATTCGCAGAAAAGACCACTGTCCCAAGTACTATAGTTACGATCACAATCCAATTGGGCTTCATCTTCCGCGTCTCCTATGCGTCACTGCTTCAACGACAATATTCGTTCCCGTACACCAAGCCAATATAAAAGCCATCCCTAACGCGGGACGGAATAAGCTGAGTATCATTGATCATCCGTGTTTCCATCTTATACTTATGAACCTTGTTGCACCTTTCATGTATCGCAGCACATGCATACACTCAACTCCAGGAAAGTTATTCTTTTCTAAACAAAGCCCCCGGTGAATAGCCCCGCCCTTCCGGCTCAGCCTTCTCTGTGTAATAGACCTCTCTGAATCTGGCATACCAGGCCTTTCGCACAAAGATAAGCTCTTCGACAACAATCCCGATCAGTATCGCCGCAGCAGGCATTATCGGCATTAAGTAGCGCTGTCGTTTGCCTTGATTAATCGATAGAAACACAAGATCAATGATAAACACCAACCATAAGTAGAACACCACAGAACGTTTCTTTCCTTCCCAGCCTCCTTTACAGCGGCGAGGCCAAAGCTATCGGAAGAAACGCAATCCACGGGACTGCCAATAGAAACGTCAGAGGCAGATATGAGTTCTAATATCCCTGTTCGCTCAATGCACATAAGTTAATCGTTAATGATCTTTCCAGCCGACATTTTCATATTGCCGGCCGAGATTCAGTCAGACATAATTCTACAAGCTCATCGATCACCGCGACGCCCGCGCACATGACCTTATCCGCCCCACCCCAGTAGATTTTCACCGTGCCATCATCCTCTGGCACGGCTCCACAGGTAAAGACAACATTGTGAACGTAGCCGACGACTTCCCACTGGTCCTCAGGCTGCAATATCCACCTGTCGCCCACGCCCAATATCACCGCCGG
>CAZYMD010000078.1:0-21161 GCA_964649005.1 uncultured Pirellulales bacterium | reverse complement strand
TCGCTTAAGAGTTCGCATATTGAATCACTGCATGGTCTGCATTCATTAACGGCCCGATTATATGTCTGGGCGATGAGATTAGCAACAGAGCCGAAAACACGAAAACACGTTTACACCGCAGGCGGGACATGATAACAATATGGGAATCGAAAATGGCAACCTCTTCAGACTACAGCATCCGTAGGAATGATATGATGAAGTATAGAACACATGGAATCGGTTGGACCGTTCAGTATGTGCTGATTGGCGTTTTATGCCTCGTTTTCTCGCAGGCTCTCTGGGCCCAGGAGAATCAGGCAACCGTCGAGTTCGGCAGGAAGTTACGACGTGCTTTCAATCAGATCTTTACGGGGCAAGACGATAATGTTGGAGCATTCCCCTTCATCGAGCCTGGGATGGAGTACATCAACCACAGGATTGGTGATAAGCCCTGGTCGATTCATGTATTGAAGATCGAACGTTCCGGCAAATACCACTTCATTTCGACCCTCGCGAACGAAGTGATTCCTGGACTCGTAACCGTTAGAGGGCAGATAGAAAGTCTGTCGGATGAATCGGGCAGGCCCATCGCAGCGGTTAATGGAGATTTCTTCCACATCAGGCCCGGGCTCTATCAGGGCGATCCACTCGGGCTGCACATCGCAAAGGGCGAGCTTACAAGCGCACCGACCGGCACCAGTTTTTGGATAGATACCGAAGGTAAGCCGCGTATCGGCGAGGTTATGTCAAAGTTCAGAGCAACTTGCGAAAACGGCATGAACATCCCCTTTGGACTCAACGAGGCACGAAGCGATAACGCAGCAGTGCTGTACACACCCATCATTGGCGAGAGTACCCGAACATCATCCGGAATTGAGCTGACATTGAAATCCGAGGCAAACAGCGAGTGGCTGCCCCTACGCGCGGGTTTGCGCTATCAAGCCAAAGTAGCTGCCATCAATAATAATGGCAATACGACGCTCGCTCCCGATGTCATGGTTCTCTCAATAGGCCCTGCTCTGGCCGAGAGACTGCCTGTATTTGAAGTGGGGACAACGATATCCCTTTCACTTGCCACCTCGCCCGATCTGAAAGGAGCCCGGATCGCCATAGGAGGTGGCCCGGTTCTGGTTAAAGATGGAAAACCAATCAAATGGCGTTCCAAACCGATTCGTCACCCACGAACCGCAGTAGGCTTTAACAGCGAATGCATGTTTCTAATTGTTGTCGATGGTCGCCAAGAAAAATTGTCGGCGGGAATGAACTATCCTGAATTGGCGGATATGATGATTCGCCTGGGCTGCCGGGAAGGCATGAATCTCGATGGGGGCGGCTCATCCACATTCTGGCTGGGCGGCCAGGTCCTCAACAGCCCATCCGATGGCGCCGAACGGAAAGTCGCCAACAGCCTGATCGTTGTCGCACGCGAGCAACAAACCGATGAAGACAAATCCGGAGCAGAGAATGTCACAAGCAAGTAGCAAAGCGAGAGAGTTTTTGTCAAAACAGCAGGCCTTTCGATTGGGGGAGCTGATGACCGAGTCATCGCACCCCAAAACGCGTGAGCTTTCGCAGGCCATAGATGCAAACCTGACCGAGGGAATTCGCATGTTGCAGTTGGTGGATCGGGACATACCGCCGATAGCGCAGAGTGTTCTAACTTCAGAGGTTTTTTCAGAATTAGTAGAAGCCTTTCTCGAAGTCCTCAAATCAGGCAAGCGTATTTACTTCACGGGTTGCGGGGCTACCGGCAGACTCAGTATCCTGTTAGAGGCTGCATGGAGGGAATTCTGGCAGCAGTTGAAAGTCGATCATCATGAAATAGCTGCGAAATTGTCTTCTTTTGAAGATAGATGCATTAGCGTTATGGCCGGTGGTGACTTCGCTCTGATAAAGGCCGTTGAAGGTTTCGAAGATTTTCCTGAGTTTGGTCGATGCCAGTTGAGGCAGGCTGGAGTACAAAAGGGCGATCTGGTGGTCGCTATCACGGAAGGCGGGGAGACGCCCTTTGTAATTGGAACTGCCTGGGAGGGGCTCGATGTCGGCGCTAAAGTCTTCTTCGTTTACAACAATCCGACAGAGATGCTTTGTAAGCACGTGCAGCGATCGCGTGATGTGATTGAAGAGCCTCGCATCAAAAAACTCGATCTTGCGACGGGGCCGATGACAATTACCGGTTCGACGCGTATGCAAGCTACCACTATCGAATTATTAGTAGTCGGCGCCGCTCTTGAAATGGCCCTTGTTAGATTTCTTCAGGAACATCTGACGGCCGATGAGTTGAAAAAGCTTGGCGTCATTGATCTCATAGGCGAGTATTATGCCAAAACGTTCGAGGAGCTTCTGGACGAACTTGAGAGTAAAGAGTGCGTGCAGGCCATGGCGGACCTGACGGAATTCGAAGAGGGAATTTATCGCGAGAAAGGTTTGATCACATACGCTGTCGATTCGCTGCTGCTTGACGTTTTGACCGACACGACTGAGCGGTCGCCTACGTTTATGGTCCCGCCTTTTCGCAGGCAGGGCGATACCGAGTCGCCTGTCTCGTGGGCCTTTGTCAAGAATCCTGATTTGCCTACTAAGCAGGCATGGCGGAAGATGCTGAGGCGCGAGCCTCGTGGCCTGCAATGGGATCTCGAACTGTACAGCCAGCTAAATGCCCCGGCGGAGCTGCAAGCCAATCCACCTCATCTCGACAACGGCGAAATATTCAGATTTCAGATAGGCGACGAGCAGGATTCCTCACGGACAAACGTTTCACTGTCGGCGCTGGTGATGATTGGCGCTCAGAATGAGGCTGGGGACATGGCCGGCAGAGCTATTAAGAAATTCAGCCATGAATTCAGCAGTACCGCGGCGATCACAATGGGAAATAATCCCGAAGCTATTGACGTCGATCGAAGGTTCCATTTCTCCTTGAGCCTGCCGAAGTCCCCGCTGAGACTGTGGCATCATCTTGCAATAAAACTGGTTCTGAACACCATCTCCACTGCAACGATGGTTCGCATGGGACGAGTGCGAGGAAATGCCATGATCTGGCTTTCGCCCAGCAATAAGAAACTGATCGACCGAGGCTCGCGTCTGATCTCTCAGGTCACCGAGTGCAGCTATGAACATGCATGCGAGGCGCTGTACGAGGCTATGGAGGAAGTTGAAAACCGTGTGAACTCGGGACAGGAAGCGCCTTCGCCTGTGGCGCTGGCCATCGACCGGATAGCGAGTGAGGAACGTCACTCTGAGTAAATCAGGTACTCTTTTCTGATTTGCAGAAAGGCATCGAGGCTGCTTTGCCAATCATTTTTGACATTATCCAAAGATGATCCTGCAATGATTGCCTTGCGAATGGCCGAAGCGCCGCAGAGGCGGTCGAAGTGAGATTCATTCCACTCAAACGCATCGGGATACATTCGATAAATCTCGTTTACGATCTGAATGCCCGTCCAGTATGGCTCCAGTTGAGACCTGTCTGTCACTGTGATTTTAACGCCATTGCAAATAACATCCTTGTGCTTGGATGAAGCTGGCGTGAAAGTGGTCGGCTCGAATTTTAAACCAGGCAGGTTCAATCGGCCAAGGTGAGTACTAAGCTGCTTTGAATTTATCCAGGGGGCCCCGAATTGCTTGAAGGGCATATTGGTGCCCCGCCCCTCGGAGACGTTTGTCCCTTCGAGCAGGCACAAACCCGGATAGATGGCGGCCGTATCGACATCAGGAATGTTCGGAGATGGCTTTACAAACTTGAGCCCTGTCTGCTCATACCACATTCGCCTTCGCCAATCCTTCATCGGGATGACAATCAGGTCGGCTTTTACGCCACCTGAAAGCCAACCCTGGTCGTTAAACATCCTCGCCAGTTCGCCCATCGTCATCCCGAACCTGACTGGGATGGGATGCATCCCGACGAAGCTGGAGAACTCAGGCTCAAGCACGTTGCCTTCGACTGTTATGCCATTGATCGGATTGGGCCTGTCCAGCACGATGAAACGTTTGCCCGATTCCGCGGCCGCTTCCATGGCCAAAGACATCGTATAGATATAGGTATAGAAGCGAGCCCCCACATCCTGGATATCGAAGACAAGCACATCGACATCACGCAGCATTTCCTGCGTGGGCTTGCGTGTCTTGCCATACAGACTATAGACGGGCAGCTTGCTGTTGGGATCGACGGCGCTATCGATTTTCCTGCCTGCTTCTTCGACGCCATAAAGGCCATGCTCCGGGCTGAACAATGCGGTCACTGTAACCTGCTCGGCGTCCCTTAAAACATCGACAATAAACTCACCCTCACTGTTTCGTGCCGTATGGTTTGCTATGATCCCGACACGCTTGTCCTGGAAGGGATGCCTGTATGAACCGATGTTATCCAGCCCTGTTTTGACCGACGCCGTGCAGCCAAAGCTCAGAGACAGGCAGCAAAGTATTGTTATTGCACTGACTGATTTCATATACTCTTCTCTATCATTTACAGGCAACTACTTTTGCTCGGTATCCAGCCCGAAACATATCAGGCTTATTGTAGATGACCATAGCGCCAACTTCCAGCCAAACAAATTAAAATACCATGACACTGTTTGTTAAGTGCGTTAGAATCAATTTATGAAACGTCAATGCGTTGGTATTCTCTTAATCCTTTTGTATGTTATTCTCCTGCCGGGCTGCCAATCGAGGCTACAAAGAGAGCTGACTCGCAAACTTGCGCAGATCGACACGATAGTCTGTAAAGAAATAGCAGATGGTAATATCCCTGGTGCGGTTATTCTCGTGGGGCGATCAGACAAAATTCTCTACCACAAAGCGTTCGGCATGGCGGTCGTTGAACCATATCAGGGAAAAATGCGAAAGGACACGATATTCGACATCGCCTCTCTAACCAAGCCTATAGCGACAGCGACATCGATCCAGCTTCTGCTCGACAGTGGGCGGATCAGCCTGGAGGACCCCGTGGGCAAATACATTCCTTCCTTTGCCTGCAATGGCAAGGAGCAGGTGCAAATCAGGCATCTTCTTACTCATACTTCCGGCCTACCGGCGTACACCAGTGTCGCTGAGTTAGAGGCTGACTTTGGCGAGGTTTGCCCGGACAAGGTGATCGAGAAGATATGCTCTCTTGAAGCCTTGAATGAGCCGGGCGAGAAATTTCGATATAGCTGTCTGGGC
This sequence comes from uncultured Pirellulales bacterium, assembly GCA_964649005.1. Classification (GTDB taxonomy): domain Bacteria; phylum Planctomycetota; class Phycisphaerae; order Sedimentisphaerales; family Anaerobacaceae; genus CAZGMJ01. The sequence continues at coordinate 16,025 of CAZYMD010000078.1, read as the reverse complement.
TACATCACGCTGGCGAAGATAGTGGAAATTGCCGGCGGAAAAGGGATCGATCAGTTCAGCAAAGAAAACCTGTTTCGCCCGCTTGGGATGAAACATACGATGTACAATCCGCCTCAATCGTGGCAAAAGAATATCGCAGCGACCGAGATTGTCGATGAGGCTCTGCTTCGAGGCACAGTCCACGACCCTCTGGCCCGATTGAATGGTGGTATATCGGGCAATGCCGGACTTTTTACAACTGCGCGTGACCTGTCGGCATTTTGTTCGATGCTCCTGAACCACGGCCAATATAAAGGAAGGACAATCCTTAGCAGCAAGGCTGTTGAGTATTTGACTACACCGCAATCGCATGGCCGAGCCTACGGCTTCGATGTCAACTCCGCCTATTCATGGGTAAAGGGTTCCCATGCTTCGGAAAAGGCCTTCTGTCATACAGGCTACACAGGCACATCTATCGTCTGCGATCCCGATTCGGAGACGTACCTTATTATCCTGACAAACAGGGTTCATCCCGACGATAAAGGCACTTCAAAACCTTTGCGCATAAAAGTAGCGGATATAGTTTTTCACACCTGCAGGTAACGTGTTTTGAATTACATCAAGGCCTGCGATCTGTAGAGTTTGTGCCATTTTGTCCGCCGGACACACTCGAACCTGTGGCACCCCAGCCACTTGAACCCCTGCGGGTTCGCTGTGTCGCACCAGGGGTTCTCCCTCGACGCATGCCCTGTGTTTCCGCTGTTTGAGAAGGATTGGCGGCCTGCTCCCTCATTGTCTGTACCAGCTTTAAGTACCGGGCTCTACTGAGAAGCGTCAAACCATCCATTGCGACGACGGTCTTTTTTGCGCCTTCCTCGACGGCAGCCATACGAATGAAAATCATTTCCCATTGTAGCTGATTGCACTTGGTGGCCAATAATTGTCCTTTGTTCGATGAGTTAATATCGAGCCACTGCCACATTTCTTCTTCAGCTCTGGAGGCGAGTTCAACAGCTTGCACCCTCCTGCCACTGACGGGCTTGAACTCCAGCTTGAACATGTTGGGATCCGGACCATCGTCGGCAGTGGTTGCCGCCGGAAGTGGGGTTGAGATTCCCGAATTACGCGTATCACGGGTGGTGCGTCGATTCGTACGAGTCGAACGGTTGGTATCTCTGCTTCTGGTGCTTGTACTACGGGATGTTGTATTTCTGCCTCTGTTGCTTATGCCTGTGTTACGTGAGCGGCCACGCGTATTTGTGCCACCAACACTGCGATTATTCTGTTCTTCCTGGTCCTCTAAGGCTCTGATCATCCTCGAATACCGAGTTGATCTGTTTTTCAAAACATTGTCAATAACAGCGACGGTATTTTTAGCGTTTTCTTTCTCAGCTATGTCCCTGAGAAAACCTAACTCACCACGGACCTGCCTGTGTACGGCTTTTGCGAGATTAACAATAGTGTCTGCTTCATCTTCCAGCCAATAGCGCACTTCAAATCGGCTCCTTTGATCCACCTGGGCCAACTCTTCTTCAAGTTCCGAGTATGCTTTTACTTTGGCCAGGACCTCATTGGGATCTCTAATAGGATCGGGGAAATTCGGGTCTTCGTTTGCCTGGACGGGGTCGTACAAATCCGAAAGCTGGATAGGACGCCGCTCGGGCATCATGGGTCTGGTCATGTTGGGGGGCATAGGTCCATTCATTGGAGTAGCCTGCCCGCCGAGCATTTGGATTATCTGGGTATTGCCTCCGGCTCTTGCCATTGCCAGGGGCGTGCCGCCGGTAAGGTTCTGAACCATAGGATCAGCGCCTTTGGACAGAAGTATCCTGCACACTTCAAGGTGGCCTTTAACCGCTGAATAGTGCAAGGGAGTATTGCCATACTGGTCCTTTGCGTTAACGTTTGCCCCATTGTTTGCGAGGAATTGACAGATATCGATCTTGCCTTCCTGTGCGGCGTAAAACAGGGGTGTAAAACCTGCAGTATCCTTGGCATTGACATCGGCGCCGCCGGAGATCAACTGTTGGACCTGGGCAAGATCGCCGTTGATTACAGCTTGGTGTAGTGCACCAGAGGTGTTCTGGGCGAAAGCCGTTGTAACGATGAGGCTAAGAGCCAGAAGAACGGTTAGTTGCTTCGAGACATTCATGTATCTCATGATGTATTCCTCCGAAATTGAGCGACCTCTATTAGAAGCCAAAAAACGTGTTAGAGTGCAAAAAAGCCCACCTACGAACTTGAGTCTATTATACACAAAAGCTTGTGTCTGCAATCAGAAAATTGTTTAAGATTGAACTCTGCAGTCAGCGGATGGCTCAATTAGAGCCGGACGCCTGACAATCGGGGCGTGATTTTTCAGGGCCGATCTGCTATTTTGGAAGCAAATTGATAGACCTGTATTGGAGAACAAGCATGAATAGCAAAAATTTGCACTTAAAAGCTATTATGGCGACGATCCTTGGCGTGGCCATGCTGATGCCTACTACAAGGGCGTTGGCTGAATCAGGCACGCTCACTTTTTTCGGGTGGTCGGATCAGCATGTGCAGACGGATGGGGATGGGGGGCATTTGGTTCCTGCGATTGAGGCTATGAATGCGATGCCGGGCAGGGAGTATCCGGTGCAGGTTGGGGGAGTGGTGGAGGAGCCTGCGTTTGTGTTCGGGTTGGGGGATATAAGCGAGTGGCCGACGCGGGCGGCGATGGAGACATACAACACGCTGATTACGACGAGATTGCGGTTTGCGAGCTTCGATGTGGCGGGGAATCACGACAGTGGTGGTAATTCGCCCAGCGAGACGGTGCACGACTGGCTCAGGCGAAGGCATGGGGCGCTGAGTTATACGTTCGATAGAGGGGGAGTGCATTTTATTGCGCTGTATTCGAAGTATGATGAGTCACTCAACAGCCCGGCTCAGGCATTGACGACCGAGTCGCTGGATTATCTGCGGGCCGAGCTGGCGAATGTGCCTGAGGGGAAGCCCGTGGTTGTGGCGACGCATCTTTGCCTTGATTCGATTACGAACAGGGATGAGTTTGTGGATGCGATGGGCGGGGCGAATGTGATACTCGTGCTTGGCGGGCATTATCACAAGGCGGTCGCAAGCCAATACCGCAATTTCAACTTTGTTCAACTGCCTTCACCTGCACCGGGGTCGCCTGATGATGTTACGGTTATTCGTATTACTGCGGAGAGGCTGGTTGCGGCGCCTTTCAATTACACGAGCAACGAGTGGGCGACAGATAAGAGGAAGATGCTCGATGTGGTAATTAAGGGGCCCAAGGAAGAGCGGGTTGAGAGGGATTTGTCGGAGGTAAAGCAGACGGAGACTCTTGAGATCGGGGCTTTGGCGCCGGACTTCAGCTTGCCTGGGGTGGATGGCCGCATCTGGAGTTTGCGGGATTTTTCTGAAGCGGACATTCTGGTTATAGCCTTTCTGTGCAACCACTGCCCGACGGCACAAGCTTACGAGGACCGGGTTCAGCAGATCGCCAGCGATTACAGTGGGAAAGGCGTTGTGGTGGTCGGGATATCGCCTAACGATCCTTTGGCTGTGCGGCTGGATGAGTTAGGTTATGCGGATATGGGGGATTCGTTTGAGGATATGAAGGTGCGGGCGAAAGACAAGGGATTCATCTTTCCTTATTTATATGATGGCGAAACGCAAGCTGTCTCACAGGAATACGGCCCGAAGACCACTCCCCATGTTTTCGTTTTCGACCGTCGGCGCAAGCTCCGCTACGTAGGCCGGATCGATGATAATGAGAGGATGGGGAAAGAGACCACTCATGAATTGAGGGATGCTATCGATGCGCTGCTGGCGGGGAAGGATGTGGCGGTGGTGAAGACGGGGACATTCGGGTGCTCGATCAAGTGGGCATCGAAGCAGGAGAGCGCTAAGAAGGCGCTGAAGCGATGGGACGGAGAGGATTTGAAGTTAGAGACAATCGACCTGGAGGGGATCAAGGCAATTTTGAAGAACGATACGAAGAATCTTCGGGTGGTGAATTTCTGGCGGACGCGGTGTGGCGGATGCGTCGCCGAGTTCCCCGACCTGGTTGAAATCTATCGCATGTATCGGAACCGCGAGTTCGAAATGGTGACAATCAGTGTCGATATACCCGCGGAAAAGGATAAAGTTCTATCGTTCCTGAAAAAGCAGCATGCATCCTGCACGAACTATCAAGTGAACGTGGAGAATCCATACGATCTGATCGGAAAGATTGACTGGCCCGGCCTGCTGCCCTACACGCTACTGATCAAGCCAGGCGGTGAAGTCCTTAAACGCTATGAAGGTGAAATCGATCCGCTCCAGACGAAGAAGGACATAGTGTCATTCCTCGGTAGGTACTACAAGTAGATTGGTTGCATCATTTCTGGTGCTAAACGAGGCCGGGGATAAATATTCCGCTTTGGATGGGTGTAGAAAGACAGCTTATGAGAAAAATCACTGCAGTAACATCTGTCGTGGCAATCCTTTTGTGTTCGATTGTGGCACATGCTGCACTTGAAGGCGCAAGCTTTCATGTTTCAGCAAAGGGAGATGACTCCAGTGCCGGGACTTTAGACAAGCCCTTCGCCACGATTCAACGGGCTCTGATTGCCGCGCGTGAAGTTCGAAAAGATGTCCCCATGGCCGTCGCCATTTATCTGAGCGATGGGACACACTATCTCGACAAAACACTCGTGCTGACAGCCGAGGATTCGGGAACCGAGGCCACCCCACTGGTAATCAAGTCTGTCGAAGGTGCAAAACCGGTGATCAGCGGCGGAGCAAAATTGAGCCTACAGTGGGAGAGCCACGAAGGTAACATCTGGAAAGCCGCAGTCCCCTCCAGCCTGTCGTTCGACCAGCTTTTCATTAACGGCATACGGCAGCATATGGCCCGCTATCCGAACTTTGATCCCAACGTCGCCCACTTCAACGGTTATTCGCCGGATGCATTCAGCCCTGAGCGGGCCGCGCGCTGGGCCGATCCGGCCGGCGGTTACATGCACGCGATGCATCGCCACATGTGGGGCGATTTCCACTACATCATTACGGGCAAAGACACCGACGCCAAACTCCAGTACGAAGGCGGCTGGCAAAACAACCGCCGCATGGGTATGCACGATAAATATCGAATGGTTGAGAATATCTTCGAGGAACTGGATGCACCTGGCGAGTGGTATCTGGATAGCAGCGAACATATTCTCTACTTCAATCCACCTGCAGAGGTCGACCTCCAAAACGCCATTATTGAGGTCGTACGCTTGATGCATCTGGTCGAGTTGAGAGGCTCTCAGCAAACGCCTGTCAAGTGGGTCACTTTTCAGGGCCTTACGTTTCGCCATGCCAAACGGACGTTCATGGACAACAAGGAACCGCTACTACGCAGCGACTGGACCACCTATCGGGGCGGAGCAGTCTACATTAACGGCGCCGAAGACTGTAGTATCGAAGATTGCGAGTTCGATCAGGTCGGAGGCAACGCTGTATTCGTGAACAAGTACAACCGCCGGATTGCTGTGCGAAGTTGCCACATCCACCATGCAGGCGCCAATGGCGTTGCTTTTGTCGGAGATCCGAATGCCGTTCAAAGCTCTCTTTTCGAGTATGGTCAGCGGCACGCCTACGAAGAGATCGAAAAGGAGCCTGGCCCTAAGACTGAAAACTACCCGCGCGATTGCATCGTGGAGGATTGCCTGATCTACCTCAGTGGTCGTGTGGAGAAACAAACCGCGGCGGTCCAGGTATCCATGTCACGCGGCATCACAGTCCGCCATTGCAGCATTTACGATATGCCCCGAGCGGGTATTAACATTTCCGAAGGAACCTGGGGCGGCCATATAATCGAGTACTGCGACATCTTTGACACAGTCAAAGAAACAGGCGACCACGGTTCATTCAATTCCTGGGGGCGGGATCGCTTTTGGCGTCTCAAAGACCTCGACCTCAACGACGACGCTGTCTGGGCGGAGCACAAGAATCTGCCCCTGCTTGACGTGGTCGATCAGGTTGTTATACGAAATAATCGCTGGCGCTGCGATCATGGCTGGGACATTGACCTCGACGATGGCTCGTCGAACTACCACCTCTACAACAACCTGTGCCTAAACGGTGGTATCAAGAACCGCGAAGGATTCTACCGCATCGTCGAGAATAACATCATCGTCAACAATGGCTTCCACCCGCATGTCTGGTACAAACACAGCCAGGACATCGTAAGGCGGAACATATTCTTCATCGCCCGGTACCGCCCGGCAGGCGGCATGCCCGACACCGCCTGGGGCAAGGAGATGGACTTCAACCTGGTGCACAAGGTCAGTGCCGATGCAACAGCCGCCACCGGTCTACAGGAACAGTCGAAACGAGATGAACATTCCATCATTGCTGACGCAGGATTTATTAATCCTTCAGAAGGCGACTATCGTGTAAGCGACGATTCGCCTGCTTTAATCCTGGGCTTCAAGAACTTCCCAATGGACCAGTTTGGCGTAGTAAAGCCTGAGTTAAGGAAGATCGCTCGCATACCCAAACTGCCTGGCGAGATATCTGCCGCTGTCGGTACGCCTGAACGCAACGGCTCAATCCTCAAGTGGTGTGGGGCCGATATCCGCAACGTTGCCGGCTTGGGCGACCGTTCTGCATATGGTCTCGAAGATGAGTCAGGGGTAATTGTGCTCGATGTCGCTACTGGTAGCATAGCCGTTGTCTCCGGGCTGCAGAAAGGCGATGTTATCATTGGCTTTAATGGTGAAAAGTTGCTCTCGGTAGCCCAATTGATGCAGAAAACAGATTTAATCGAAAAGGGCGGCAGCGCAAAGATCGAAATCATGCGGGGGCAAGACAGAAAGACGATAGAGATACGTCCAGCCAGCAGTCTTGCCACACCCTCCAAAGATGACCGTCAGAAGAACGCAGCAGGCTTCTCGCCGAAAATATATGGCCTATGTATGGAAATCTTCGATGCGAAGAAACGCACGTTTACCGAGCAGGCCCAAATGCTTCGCGATCTGGGTTTCGATGGAGTCGGCTACCCGCTCTGGCTCGACGGCCAGCTCGACCAAAACCTCAAAACGCTCGACAAGGCGGGCCTGAAGGTATATATGCTCTATACGCGTATCAACCTCGATCCTAATAGTGAGCCTTATGATCCGCAGCTTGAGGATGAGCTTCGTAAGCTCAAGGACCGCCCCGTCACCATCAGTGTTTTACTTACCGGCCTGCCCCCGGCCGATCCACGTGGCGACGAGCCCGCCATAAAAGTCCTCCGACGTCTCGGAGATCTTGCTGCACAGCTAAATTTGAGGATCTCCATATACCACCACACTGGTGACTGGGCCGAAAGTTTCATCCATGCCCTTGAGGTTGTTAAGCATACGAATCATCCTAATGTGGGAGTCAATTTCAATCTTTGCCATTGGCTCATGTTCGATGGCGAAAAAGACTTTCACCCGATCCTGCGCGAGAACGCCGAGAAGATTTTCGCAGTGACAATCAATGGAGCCAAGGTAGTCGCCAAGACATGGGAGAACGGTCTGATTCAAGCGCTCGATAAGGGTGACTTCGACAATCTTGATCTACTCGCCACCCTTCGAGATGTTGGCTACCGCGGCCCAATCGGATTGATGTGCTACGGAATCGCAGGCGACGCCCGTGAACACCTGCAGCGATCAATGAACCTCTGGCAAACCTGGCAAGCTCGTTGGTCCGAAGAGTAGACCGCATCTCCGATAGCCGAAGCATACGACCGTTGTCTCCTGGGGCTATGTTGAGACAAGATGGGGGCGGGCCACACAAGCCCGATATGCATCTCTATTCTGTGATGATCTTTGCCGAATTAATCACGACATCCTCAACGGGAACATCGGCCATATCCATGCGTGAAGTAGTCTTGACAGCAGCGATAGCATCCACGACGTCCATCCCCTCGACGGTTTTACCGAACACGGCGTAGCCAGGATTGTTGTCGTCAACGTAGTCCAAAAAACCGTTGTCTGCATGGTTAATGAAAAACTGGGCCGTGGCGCTGTTTGGGTCGTTCGTCCGAGCCATGGCAACCGTTCCCCGCTCGTTCTTCAAACCGTTGTTGGCTTCGTTGACAATCGGGCCTCGCGTCTGCTTGCGCTCCATCTGAGGGGTGAAGCCGCCGCCCTGGATCATGAAGTTCGGTATCACGCGGTGAAATATCGTCCCGTCGAAGTGAGTCTGCTCGACATACTCAAGGAAGTTTTTCACGGTCACAGGCGCAGCGGTTTCATTAAGTTCAATCACTATCTCGCCCATACTTGTTTCCAGCTTGACCATTGAAATCTCCTTGTCATGGCTACATTACAATCAATACCGGCAACGTTCACATATAGCCCCGGCACAAGAAATCAACTATCTTACACTATCTTCTCGCTCCATTTGTGCTTCTCGGATGCCGCGAGTATTTTCTGTGCACACTCGAGCGCAGCGAGTCCCTCCTCGGCGGTCACTTCAGGCATAAACTTGGGATTGGTCACGGCCCGCAGAAAAGCCTCCTGCTGCAGCCGCACAGGCTCTTTGTCGTCGATTTCAAGCTGCTCGATGTGCAGCAAATCGGGCCAATTCACCTTGGTCCAGTCAAAATCGCCGTTCAGCTTTTGCTCCTGAATCCACTTGACCACGTTGATGTTCGGGGCCGTTTTGATGACAATCCCGCTCTTCTTGAAGTAGTCCACGCTCAAGTAAGCCTGCTTGCTGAATACGCGGACTTTGCGCTCGGTCTTCAAAGCCAGTCTCGAAGCGGTCATGTTCGCGATACAGCCGTTTTCGAAAACGATCCTGGCGTTGCATATATCCTCATTGTCGCCGATGACGTTGACTCCAACTGCATCGACCTTCTTGATCGTGCTGGCTGCAAGCGAGAGAATAATATCTATATCATGTATCATTACATCCAGGACAACGCCGACGTCGGTCGAGCGAAATGGATACGGACTTATCCGGTTCGCTTCGATGAACATCGGCTCGATATTCAGCCGCTTGATTGCCTGCGCCACCGGGTTGCACCGCTCCGAATGTCCCACCGCGACAACGCTTCGGGTCTTATGCGCAAGTTCGACTATTTTCCTGCCTTCCCTGGCATTCGCAGCCAACGGCTTCTCGATCAGCGAAGCGACTCCATTCTTGACGAATATCTTCGCTAACTGAAGATGCGTCACGGTAGGTGTCGCGATTGTGACCGCATCCACTTTGCCCAGCAGCTCCTCGCAATCCGTAAAAGCCTCGCAACCATAGTCATCAGCCAGTTTTCGAGCCTTGTCGCCGTCAACGTCCACTACGGCCACAAGATCACTCTGGGGCAACTGGTCGTATACTTTGGCATGGATCGAGCCCATTTTGCCCGCGCCGATAACTGCTGTCCTTACTCTGGCATCCTGCATAATGAACCCTTCATCCCTTGCAGCATTAATGTTAATCCCCCTCATCCAGGCGCCGGCCGACAGATTACAAATCGGCAAGCAGAGTTAGCAACACGGTACTTGAATGGCTGACATCCAATGCCACCTAAATTCAACTGTTCCTGAATAACTCAAGGTGCCTGCCGTTGCGATGCTGACTGCTGTTTTTTATCGCATCGATCATATCCTTAACGTTTTCATCCAGCCCATCCTCCTGCGCAAGTTTCCTTGCATTCTCCAGCAACGCGCCACCCCGTCGATATAGCTTCCTATATGCTGCAAGTATCCTCTCCTGCTGTTCGGGGCTATAGCTTCCGCGGTTAAGACCTCGCTTGTTGACGCCGCGCACCCGCGGTGGATAATGCCCGCTTACAGTCAGAAACGGAGGAATGTCTTTATTAACTCCCGCAAGTCCTGCAACATACACCCACCTGCCAATAGTGACGAACTGATGCATGCCAGCCATACCGCTTATCCAGACTCCATCATCCAGCCTGCAGTGTCCGCTTATCTGTACACCATTGCTAATCACAAGCTTGTCGCCCAGCACAGAATCGTGCCCGACATGAGCGCCGACCATGATAAAATTCTCGTTTCCGATTGTGGTATCGTGGCCCGAATGCATACTGGGATGAATCGTCACATGCTCGTGAAAGGTATTGCCGTTACCTATCGTCAGTCCACCAATCTGATTGCTCTCGTTCAATCCCAGAATCTGAGGCCATGCTCCCATGACACAGCCGGGGAAAAACCTGTTGCCACTGCCGATCTTGACGTCCTTTTCTATGACCACGTTTGCTTCGAGCACAGTTCCATCACCGATCGAGACTCCACTTCTTACGATGCAATAAGGACCGATGGAAACGCATTCGCCCAACTGCACGTCCTTGTCAATAACTGCACTGGGATGTATTTCAGCCATTTCTTTTCTACTTCCAAGTCAACCTGAAAAAAACTCCCTCTATACTCGTTCATCATCAACGAGCATAAACCTTATCTCTGCCTCTGCTACAACAGCCTCACCCACCATAGCATGACATTTGCATTGCGCTGTTCTTTTGCGCAGCCTGACGGTTTCCGCTATCAGCATAAGCTGATCGCCTGGAACAACCGCCTTGCGCAGCTTTACGTTATCCATGCTCAGAAGCATGGCCAGCCTGCCGGTATGTTCGAGCCGCTGTGCAAACAGCAAGCCCGATACCTGCGCCATCGCTTCGACGATAAGAACGCCCGGCATGATTGGCGTTCCAGGGAAATGCCCCTGGAAGAACTGCTCATTATAGGTCACGTTCTTGATCGCTTTGATCCGCGTATCTCCGGAAATCTCGATGACTTTGTCAACCAGAAGAAACGGATACCTGTGCGGCAGAATCTTTGCAATCCTGCGGATATCCAGTATCGCATCGGTGCCGAACTTGTCGATCCGATCACGTCGCTCAGCCTGCTCGTACAACTTTCTGGCAAGTTCCTGGTTCAGTGAATGACCGCTCTTGTATGCGACTATCCTGCCCTTAATTGGTCGTCCCACCAGGGCCAGATCACCGATCAGATCGACTATCTTGTGCCTGACACACTCATTGGGAAATCTGTAGCTGTTTTTGATGGGACCATCCGAATTGATAACCAGCAAATCCTTCGGGCTTATATGTGCGCCCATTCCGCGAGCGTGAAATTGTTTCGCCTCGGCTTCCAACAAGAACGTCCTCGCCGGCGCCAAATGCTTTTCGAAGCCTTCCGGGGTAAGCCGGCAACTGTATATCTGCCTGCCGATCCCGGTATGCGGTCCGTAGTCCAGATCGTATGTTATGCTTAGTCCCTGCTCTGAGTAGGGCAGGGCGTATATCGATGCATCTCCCGCCGTAATAGTCACCGGTTCGCGAATCACGAACTCTTTTCGATTTGCATCCTGCTCGACGACCCCTGCACGCTTGAGAACCTTGTAGTACTCGGCGCTACTGCAATCGGGCGAAGGCAATTCAGGTCCCGATACGTCAGCCACCATGTTGTCGATTTCGAGTGCCGCTACAGCAGCCAGACAATGCTCGATAGTCTCTATGCTGACCGAACCGTTCTTCAGCGTTGTACGCCGACTGCGGTCGGCAATGTTCGTTGCAATTGCCTTGATCCGAACGGGCTCTGAGATATCCGACCGAATAAAAGTTATACCGGACTCGGGGGGAGCGGGACGAAACACAACCTTCGCTTCCTTACCACCGAACAAGCCCCTGCCCGATATTTTGCCCTCATTTTTTATTGTCTTCTGAAGCTTCAAGGTTTTCCATCCTCTTGCTCAACTGCTTCAATTGCTCGGCCATCTTTGGTAAGCGCAGCACCAAACCGATAACACGCAACGCCTCTTTTCTCTCAATCGCAGGGGTCCATGCCAATTGCTTGCCCGCCGGCACATCGCCCAACACGCCAGACTGCGCGCCAACCATTGTGCCTGATCCAATACTGATGTTATCGGCCAGCCCAACCTGCCCGCCGAGAACAACTCCGTCGCCAAGCTTGCAACTGCCCGAAACACCTACCTGAGCGACTATAAGACAACACTTGCCTATCTCTACATTGTGAGCGATTTGCACGAGATTGTCTATCTTCGTGCCAGCCCCAATAATCGTATTGCCGAACTTCGCTCTGTCAACACAGCAATTGGCGCCGATCTCAACGAAGTCCTCGATCACCACGCCACCATTGTGTGGAACGAGCCGATGGGAGCCATCGATCTGGGAATACCCGAATCCTGTAGCGCCTATCGTGCTGTTCGCCTGTACGATCACGCCATTACCCAATGTACAGTTGTGATAGATCACGACACCGCTATCGAGCCTGCAATCGCTGCCGAGCTTTGAGTTTTCACCGATCTTGCACCCGCTGCCAATCACACTATTGGCGCCGATGCTTACATTATTTTCGACAACAACACAGGCACCAATCGATACACCTTCGCCAATGCTCACGTCCCGCCCGATTTTGGCGGTAGGATCGATGCCTTCCGGTGGCCCCTCGAGTTTTGGGGCGAGCAATCGCAGCGCCTCTATGAGTGCAGAGCTCACGTTGTGAACAACAAGCTGCGGTATCTCAAGGTCTTCAACCCGAGCCGAGACAATAACCGCGGCCGCATTCGACTGTGCCAGAGCCGTCTTGTGCCTGCCATCGGCTACAAACGTGATTTCGTCGGCCTTTGCACTCTCGACAGGCCCAACGGCGTTTATCTGCCTTTCTGCATCATCGGCGCGGCCGAGAAGCTCAGCCCCGATGTGCTCCGCTAATTGTGATACTGTAAATCCCATATTGGACCTGACACGGAAGATCGAATCTCTGAGTGTACGACTATCCCCGTTGTCGTTTCTCCCGATTGGAAGCGCCGGCCTTAGCTTTAAGATGCGACTCCAACCCATCCGGCTCCAGGATCAGAACTTGAACTTCGATTCTCGCTTGTCCAGTTCCGCCGTAGTTTCTGCGGTAAGGTCCACGCACCCATTGCTATATATGACCTTGTGCGTCTGCAGCGACATCATAAGCTCATCGGTGCTTTCGACCGGAAACTCCGGCTCATCTACCTCAAGAGCCAGGGTTAAGCCTTTCTTCTTGGCCAGCTCTTTGACGATTACCAGGAATTCCTGATACAAGCTCTCGGTCCATCGCTGATCTCTCAGTGCCCGCTTTTGAGCGTTGAACTGACGTTCCGCTTCAAAACTGGCCTTTTTGTGGAAAAGCTCGCTGACCTGGGTCAAGTGGTCTTCGCTGCCGAGTTTCAGTGCTTTGAGTCCCGCTTCCTGAGCCTGAATTTCGCTCTGAAGTTTGTCCTCCACCGCCTTGGTTCTGCTCTGCTCGGAAAGCACTTTTGACCTGTAAGTTGCGTTGACCTTACAATCACGGAAAACCTTCCTTACGGACACGATGCCGATCTTTGCGTACGGTAAGCTGTCACCTGGTGCAGCCAGGCCATACTGGTAACTCGCAAGCAGAAGAATTCCAACTATCAATAATCCGAAAGCTGCTGTTTTGGTCTTCATATACTACCCTTTCCGGTTCAAATACACATTTTCAACTACACAGGCAGTAGTCTCGAAGACAACTGCCGCCTGAGAAAAAATATCTTGTCCTGTGAATCCAGCCTCTGAAACATATCAGAACAGGAAGCCGCCCATGGAGAAACTGAACGTCTGTGTATCGTCCTGATCATTTTTCATGAATGGCAGAGCCACCTCGAATCGCATAGGCACTGGGCCGGACCACTGAGGTATCAGTATCTGAACGCCCATTCCTAACGCCGCTCGGTAGTCTCCGGTTTCAACCGTACCACTGTCTACGAAGAACAGGGCCGAGAGTGTCTCACCCACTAATGGAACGATTACCTCGCTGCTGGCCAGGAAAATCCAATCGCCTCCTATGGGGTCTTTGCGCTGCGGGTTTGCTATGTTTGTCTGCAATCCTCTTGGGCTCACACCGTAATACTCAAAACCCCTCATGCCATACGTGCCCGTACCACCGGCGTAGAATTTCTCAAACGCAGGAGCATCACCGACGATGGTCCCGGCACGTACCTTCATCGCCAAGACCGTCTTGCGATCAATCAAGTCCTCGCTGAGCGTGAAATAACGTACATAACCACCGGTCAGTATGCCGAAAGTATAGTCTCCGGTAACCTGCTCATAGGCGGTGTCGAACGAATAGCCGGTAGTTGGTGTGTACCTGTTGTCCGTTACCATTCGGCCGGTGCCTATCTTGACTCCAGCCAGGTCATTATTGCCTTCAACGTCATATATTTCCTGTGGGGCGTCAAAATCAATGTCACCGATATCAACTCTTTCACCCCGGAAACCTATGCTCCTTCGCCAATTCTCCTTGCGTCTCTGCTCGAATCCTAAGTAGCCCTTTAACCTCTCCTCGTCATGGCTCTGCCTGAACCTCTCATACATTGATCCTACCACATCGAGCGATGTGGGCTTGTCGTGGAAATATGGTTCCGTAAAGCTTACGGAATACTGGCTTACACGCGTTCCGGGCTCGAGAGCCACTCGGAGGGTCTGGCCGGCGCCTCTGTACGCTTTCATCAGAATGAAGTCGCTCAGGGTTTTGGGCTTGTCGTGTATGTCGAAGTTCCTCTGCTGATATACGAGACGACCTATCACGCCGCTGTCGCTGCCTATCCCAACACCTGGATTCCACATTCCGGTCAGGCCCTCTTTAATGTCCACGCTGACATCCTTGCGGTCTCCCTGCGGCTCATCAGATGCGGCTGGCCTGATGATAACCTGTTCGGCAAGCGTCTGTCGCTGAACGTATTGCTCGAGATTACCATCGCCTTCGGTGGGCGCCATATCAGCATTGTATAACTGCCCGGGAGAGAATTCATACTCGTCCAGAATCCGACGTATCACTCTATCCTGCACGTTGTCATTGCCCGTTATGTCCACACGCCCGATCCGAAACTGATCCCCCTCGTATACCTCGAATACAAGATTAACTACGTCGGGCCTTGCCCCACCGACATATTCGGGATGCTGCTCGACGTTAGCATTGATGAAACCCTGCTCACGATAGAACTTCAATATCCTCTTGGCCTGTGCTTCTGCTTTCTGCCGCTCATATATATCGCCGCCGGCCAGCTCCAGGCCCTCCAGAATCTTTTCGGCGCCGAATATCTGATTTCCCGAAACCTTGATCTGGCCCACGCTGTACTGTGGTCCTTCGTCTATCACAAAAGTAATGTGGCTTTCGCCGAGGACTTCTATGCGATGGTCGAGAAATCCTTCCCGATAGTAGATCTTGCGAAGCTTCTCTAAATCCTTATCTACCTTGTCCTTGTTGTAATACACAGGTCGAACGAGCCAGCTTCGAGTCTTGGTCTGAACAGCGTCCTCGAGATCGCCGGTCTTTATTTTCTTGTTGCCCTTGAAACCGACGGACAGAATCCTGACCCTCGGACCTTGATCGATTATGTAGATTACCTTGCCGCGCGACATCGAAGCGGTGTTTAGCATGACTTTGGTATACGGGAATCCCTTCCTGTTATAGTGTTCGATTATTGTTCTCTTTCCGGTTTCCGCCAGAATAGGATCGAGGTAATCCCCAACAGAGAATCCGAGTTTCTTGCTAAGGAGCTTGTCGCTGAATGTGTAATTTCCCACGAATTCAATTGAGCGGATGGTCGTTATTCCCTCGCCGGTGAGTCCCTTGTTGTTTTCCGCTGCCAAGGAGATCACCGAACTGCAGAGAACGCCGAGCAACAAAACCAAAAAGGCGAACGAGGTTGTTTTCTCAACTCCGATATTTTTCAATCTTACCATCATCAATACCGGCCTTCCTAAAATGGGGCAACTTCCTGCTCTATGTGAGAAGCATTCTCAAAACGTGTAAGTTTTTCCCTGAATATCAGTGGCACAATACCAGTTGGTCCGTTTCGCTGCTTGGCTATAATCAGTTCCGCCGTGTTGTTTTGCTCCCAGTCCTTCTCGCCTCTATGATAGTAATCTTCGCGATGCAAAAGCATCACAACGTCGGCATCCTGTTCGATACTGCCGCTCTCACGAAGATCGCTCATCTTGGGCCTGTTTCCTTCTCTGCTCTCGGCGGCGCGGTTCAACTGACTGAGGACTACTACCGGAACATTCAATTCTTTTGCAA
>CAZYMD010000077.1:13896-21507 GCA_964649005.1 uncultured Pirellulales bacterium | reverse complement strand
GGACAGCTCAATCCTTTGCTGGCCAGATACAATGCATGTATTCTCCGAGCAAGCCTTGAATCTTCCCCATTTCGGTAAAGTGTTTGAAGTTCATTGGGCGTATGATGGTCTTTAGCGTTCATAATTGCCTCCATGCTTAAGAATGTTGTTGATTGACTAACATGAACTATATCGGATTGTCTACAATCTGCGCATTATATAATCGGTATCCGTATAATGTATATTCAAGGTTTCGTCCGGACGTGTGCGTGTCGGTTCTTTTCGCAGGTTGCAGGGGTCCTGAGTCGGGGCTCAGAATAAACTCGGGCTGGATGTGTATCGTTAAGTGTTTTCGGAGGGTATGAGATTGCCACGGCCGCAAGCAGCCTCGCAATGACAAGAAGTGGTTTTTGGCCTACAGTCGGAATGACCGATGGTTCTGTGTATGGCGTGTTCCTTATGGATGCGGGCGTGTCGGTTTCCGCCGTAGGCGCACCCCACCAAGACGCGTCTGCGACTTTGGCTTTGCGAAGGTTGCTGGGTCCTGAGTCGGGGTTCAGGATAAAGTTTGGGTCTGGTGTTTTATTCTTCTTGCCAGTTCTGGGATACGAATCGGGCTATTTCGGGTGCGGCATCTGATTCTCTAAGAGATGCGTCGTAGTGGAATGCGGCTGAGTTTTTCTGCTCCATAGAGTTGGCAACAATGGCTCCGTATGCGTCGGCTGAGTTGTGGAAAGTTACATCGGCGTCTGGGGCATAAATAGTTCCGTAGAACTCTGTGGAATTCTTCAAATCGATTTTTTTGCAGGAATCGAGGCCGTATATACTGAGTTGTTTTGGATTCTTAGATTCATTGTTGAACGAGCTGCTGTTCTTACCATCGATTTTACCCTCCACGTAGAGAGTCAGGGATGCGCCTTTGGCGATGGTGATGTTTGCTGAATTTCCGAGTACGAGATCGCCGGTGACGTAGAGAGTGACGTCGTTCTTGATGGTGATGTCGGCGTCTTTTTTGAGGTCGATTTTGCTGTACTTTCCGGATGTGGTTATCGTGGTGCTTTTCTGGAGCGAACCGCAGTATGGGAGAGATGCGGCGGAGGCGGGAAGGACGACCGGAGGGATTGTTGTGGGCATAATCTGGGCAGATGTCTGGCCGGTGATGGTTCCCCCATTGTTATCGACAACCTCTTTGGGGTCGCCGCCGAAGCCAACGATAACGTCACCGTCAATCTTAGCGTTTTTCTTTAGCTCTATCGATCCATCCTTGATTGCGGAAGTGACAACTTTTGGTTTGCCTGAGTCCTTGCCGTAGTTGTACCAGTCTATGAGGCCGCCGTTCTTCATGATTATGTTGGCATTTGCGTGAATGGCGTACTCGAAAGGGCTCTGAAGACGCAGGGTGCAAGTGACTGTTTTTGTAGTGTCGCCGATCTTGCCGGTTGATACGATTTTGTACGTACCGGCCTTGTCCGCCAGAACGCTGTAAGCGAAAGTGGCGTCGAATTTTGGAATGCTCTGGTTTATGGCTTGTGGGAGGCTGGCTGTGCCCAGAGTGGAGCTGGCGAGGGCAGTGTTCATGGCGGCCATAGCGGTTGTCAGGCCGGCATCTGCGGCGCAGCGGGCAGCCAGTCTTGTGGTAGTGCGGATTGCCTGGAGTCGTGTTTGTAGGCCCATATTCAACAAAGCAGTGCTGATGGCGAACAGTATGATGACGGCGACCAGGGCGAGCGGTGTTGCGGAGCCGCATCTTGCTATTCCGGAGAATCGTGTTTTTCTGGTTTCGGGACGAATCATGGTTGCGGTTTCTCGGTCAGTTGTGCATTAGTGCGGAGGAGATAATGGTTTTCTGCTCGGTGCTATCATCGAGTTTAAGGATCATCTGTACGGATTGGCCGAGCTGCCTGAAAGAACAGGACGAGACATTTTCGCAGAGGGTCTGATCGGTCAAGCTGGTCCTCGGATTAAGGCGGCCGCGGTCGATGTGTAGCGAGCCTTTCTGCGCATAGAATCGGGCATAGCTGTCGATGGTTGCCGAGTTCGGATTGCCGGGATAGCACACCTCGATCCATTTGCCCGCTGGATCGATCAAAACCTGATCGGCTGCAGCTTTTCGTATAGTAGTGTCGAAGACCCTGGTTGTTACCGCCACTGCGGTCGCGATGGGGGAGTTTGTTCGGTCATACATGTTTTTCCATTGTCGCTGACTGCCGGCGATGATCGTTCCGACTACAAGTATCGGTATGATTGCTATCAGCATTGCCACGGCCAACTCCACGAGTGTGAAAGCGTGGGGAGCGAGACGTTTAGGTGCAGGTCTTCTTGTTGCACTACCATTGCTGAGCATAGATTGTAACCTCGAATTCCTTGTCTGTAGACTGACTGTCTGAAGCCTGGCCGTTCTGTGCCCAAGCAATTAGAACATTGAGAGCCCTCAGGTCTTTGTCGATGTCCTTCCATGAGAGCGTCGCATAATAGTTGACCTGGTCCAGGGTCAACTTGTAGTTATCCAGCAGAAAGAAGCCCTCAGCGTCCTTTTTGCCCTGCGTTTTCGGAGCAGTCGTCTGCGTGATCGTCAGGTCTGCGCCGAGTTGAGCTACGGGATTGAAGCTTTCGCTTCCCTTTGTGCCTCGCCATGTTTCGCCGAGAAGTATTGCTGTTTGTGCGGCTGTCGTTTGCCTCTCGGCCTTCTGAGTGTCCAGAGTTGTGTAGTAACGGACCTTCGAAACGCCAAGGACGGCGATCACGAGTATTACGAGCGAAACCATCGTATCCACGAGAGAGAATCCCTTACTGCGTGGCAGACGGTCGGTCAAGCTATTAGATGACTGGGGGGCGGTGCACACGGTTTTCCGATGAACACGAGGAGACCTACACCGATAGATCGGAATGATGCTGAATGTATGATTCACTGCTTAGTGAGCCCTTATCTCAGTGTTGTCGTTTCGTAGTTGCTTCGGCCACGCAGTCCATATATATCTGCCAAACCGTATGTCGGTCTGGAAGAGGCTCTACTTAAGCAGGAAGGAAGCTTTATTATCGGGACTCGGGCACGGCAGGTGTGGACAATTCAAGGCAGGTTGTTTCTTGTTTGGGTAGGTGCGGTCGTTAGCCTGCGAGTGGGCGTGCTGTGGTTATGCGGACGATTGTCTGTCTATCCTGTGAAGGGTGGCCTGTTTACGTTGAGATCAGGGACCAGAGGCGGTTTAGGGCTTCTATTGTTTGTTTCAGGGCGTCATTGGGTTGCATTTTTCGGAGGTCCTGGTCGAATGGTTCGCACTCGATGGGGCCATCGTAGCCGATTTTTACGAGGGCGTTGATGAAGCCTTTGAGGTCGATTACTCCTGTGGTGGCGGGGAGCTTGCGGCGGTTGTCGGCCTGCTGGTCGATTGGGACGCCTGAGGGGGCGTCGTTGACGTGGACGTGTACGATGTTGCTGTTCGTTAATTGGAGAAGCTCGTCGACGGTTCCGTGCGAGGTGTACCAGTGCCAGCTATCGAGCAGGAGGCCCGTGTTTGGCGTGCCTATTGCGTTGGCCAGCTCCATCATGCCCGCCTGGGTGCAGATGAATGGGTAGCGGCTTCTGCTTCGGGAGGTTCTTGGGCCAACGAATTCGAGGCCAAGCCTGATGTCGTTGTCGCGGAGGATTTCGGCGGCCTTGCGGAGGCGGTTTTTGTGGCGTTCGAAGTTCTGGAGGTAGGTCAGCTCGTTGTGGCCGGGAAGGATCCAGGTGGCCATGCGCGTTACGCCAAGCTGGTTTAGGACTTTGGCCTGTTTTGGTAGCTGGGCGAGGCCTTTTTCGAAGCTGTCCTGGTCCCGGCGGAACTCGACGGGCAGGCCTGCTGAGCCGTAGCGGATGCCTTTATCCTTCATGGCGGCGAGCCATTCGTTGATTTCGTCGGCTGACTTGTTCATGAATTCGCCAGGGTTGGGGGCGATGCCTTCGAAGCCATATTTGACGGCGTATTCGAGCGATTGGCGCTGGTTGGCGCTGACACCTATGTGGCCTCCGGCGAAGTTTTTGTAGAATTTGACCTTGGTGCGTTCGGCTGCGACGGCGGGGCGGCCTGCGAGGTGTATGGCGGCGGCTGTTGCGAACGCGGTGCGGAAGAAAGAACGTCTCGTGATTGCTTCGGAATGTTTTTTAGTCGGCTCGGTCATTGCGTAGTCCTTCCTGTCATGCGCCAAGAGTCTTATATGTCGTTCGGTAGTATCATTACTATAGCGATGTTGGGAGAAAACTCAAGGTTTTGCGTGAGTTCGGCGTCTGCGATTTGTTATTGCCAGGTTATCATTGCTTCTGAGCAGGAAATCGGATGTTTTCGGTGTGATTGCCCTTGTGCAGCCGGGCCGATTGGGGGGTTAGTTTGGAGCCGGCGATTGAGACGTTGTCGAAGGTTACGTCGGTTACATTGTGGTTGGGGTCAGCTCCTTGTATCTGCACGAGGTATTCGCCTGGTTTGCCGGTGAGGGTGATGTTTTTGAATGTTATGTTGCGGATGAATCCGGGCACTTTGTTTTGCATGTACTGGTTGACCACGGGGCGCAGGCGGATGAACTCTCTTTGGCCTTCACCATGGAGGCGTATGTTTTCGACTGTGAGGTTTTCCAGCCGCATGTCTTCACCAGGCTCGAAGAGAAACGGGGTCATGGTGAAGTGGATGATGTCGAGGTTTCGGAGAGTGATGTTACGCATGAATGCGGCGCGGCTTTCGTGGCCGAGCAGGAAGATGCGGGCGCGGTCGCACCAGAGGATCGAGTTCTCGACTGTAATTTGTTCGACGTTGCTGTTTTGCCCGGCGAAGTCGAGGCCCTTCATGGCGACGCAATCGTCGTCACTGCGGATGAAGCAGTCGGTGATGAGCATGTTTTGGGAGTTGCAGGGGTTGATGCCGTCGTCGTTCTGGACGCGGGAGTTGCAGAGCTTGACGTTGCGGATGGTGATGTGTTGGCAGCTCTTGGGGACGATGGTCCAGTGTGATGAGCCGCGGAGGGTGACGCCGGTGATTTCGACGTTAGTGCTGTTGCGGATTGCGATAAGGTTGCCGATGGGGCCTTTGCGCCATTGCCAGTCGGAACCGTCGAGAATGCCTCGGCCGCGAATGCGTATGTTGTCGCCCTGTACGAACACTTCGGCTTTTACGACGGCGCCGCCTGCGAGGTAGAGGGTCTGGTTGCTTTGGAGGGTGATCTTTTCGGGTGTGTGTACACCGGGGCCGAAATAGATGACGTTTTGGTCGCCTGCTTTGGGAGCGTCCGTTTCGAGGGGGTTTGCGAAGAGCAGCAGGGGGCCTTTCCTGCCGTCCGGTTCTATACTGAGCTTACGCGGGCGGTCAAGTGTTATGGTCAAAGTGTGGTCATCTTCGAGGGTTGGTTTTATGTTGTATGACTGCGGGCGGATTATTACGTTGCGGAGCGAGCGTTTGGATGTGATTCGGACGGTGACTTTGCCTGAGAAGTCGAAGCTGGCAAAGGAGTATGGGCCGCCGTAGTCGTATTGCTTGTCGGCGAAGGGTGGATCGAGGACGCGGGCGGTGTAGACATCTACGTCGCGTCCTGCGGCCTGGATTTGGTAGTCGGTTGGTGAGGCTTCGCCAGATGGGGCGGGATAGGTGACGATTGTTGCAGGGGCTGTCGCTTCGCCCCAGCTTATAGTTAGGGCTGTTATTAGAACTGCAAGTGACGGCAGTATAAATGCATGACCGGTTTTTGTTTTGAGAGATTTACCTGGCTTGGTTTTAGCGGTTGTTTTCATGGTTTAGATCCTTTTACGCAATCCTGAAAATATTCGCATGTGCCTGTTGCTGATACGATAGCATTATTTAGCGGAATCTCAAGTGTCTGTTGAATATGCTCAGCTAAAGCGGTTAAGCAAGGCGTTGAGCTTTCGATGCTTGGTTGCCTCTTGTTGCTTGCGGGAAGGCTTGGGGAGTGGCTCGGAAGTTGTTTGTGGGCGATTTGACGACGATGATGAGTGGGGTTGTGCGCTGATCGATTTAATGTCTGCGAAAAGAAGGAGTCTGAAATGCCGATTTATAAAGCTACACGATTGGGGTGAGGCAAAAAAATAGGGATGTACATAGCTTGCGGAAAATACCCCCCCAGGCCACCCCCCAATAGACCACAAGCCACTGCACACCCCTGAGATTCCGGTGTTTCAGTATTTATTTAGATAATCAGTAACCGGTTGCTGCAATTTATGGTTGCGCGGTAACGTGTTACTGACTGGTTGGTTTATCCTTGTTCGGTTCGGCCTCCATTGTTTCCGGATGAATGGATTCATTCCTGGCGACTTCCAACGGTCTTATGCTCGATACAGCAGTTCTGACTCGTTCGAGGTCGGTTTTCAAATTGTCGATCGTTTTCTGAGTATCGGCCTGGAACTGCTGCATTTGTTTGCTTAGACTGTCCTGTTGTTGTCCAACGGAATCTATGGCGCCCGCCAATCCGCGTGCATCCCGCTTGCCCTGGTCTTCTATCTGCACTTGTCTTTGATTCATAAGCTCGATGGCATCGGAGAAGGTCTTGGTGTCATCTTTTAGCAGTTTTTCCAATTGGGTGAGGTTGCTTTCGAGGCCAGATAGCGACTGCATGAGTTTGTCGATATTGCTCTTGGTGACGTCGATGTCAGCACGCTGTTTCTGCTGGTCCTGCTGGAGTGCTGCGATCTGCGTGGCGAGCTTTTGATTGATGGTCTTTTCCAGATTCATCTGAGCTTTTGCGACGGCAGAGATATTCGATACGGCCGTCTCGATTCCGGCTTTCACGCTTTTGAGCTCGTTCTGCAGTTTTGTCTGGCTGTCCTGGACAGTTGAGACCTTAGCCATCAGAGTGACGTTGTTGTTCTGCACTACGTCCTCCAGCGCGATATGTTTGTCGATAACAGCGACTATGCCTGCCGAGAGTTCCTTGCGGTTGGCTTGTGCGTCTACAAGCTGGGCGTGCAATGCCTGTTGGCTTTTTTCCACAGAAGCTACTTTTCCGGCAATCACCTGGTTCTTTTCCTGAACCGTCTGTTGCAGTTGCTCGTGTGCGGTAGTGACAAAGGCCATATCCGAGGAAAGTTTCTTTGTTGTGTCTCGCAGGTTTTTAATAGTAGCCTGCAACTCTTTCTGACTCTGTTCCATGCATGTAACAACATCCGCCATCTGGCGAGCGTTAGATTCCACAAGTATCTGGAGACTCGCCTGGTTGTCCTTGATCCTTGTCATCTGATCGTTGCCGCAACCGGTTATGCACAGGCCAACGGCAATAAGCGCCAAAATCAGGACTGTCTTAGTGGTGTTTGATTGAAAGTGACGTGCTTTTCCCCTGTTCATTTCTGACTCCTTTCTAACCTTTCTTGAACCTGTCGGCTCCGGCTACGCACAATCCGTTAGTGCGGCCGTGTATTCGCCTCCCACGATTTTGTCGCCTCAGATTCCGCTGAGTACGGGAGGTATAGCCCTATAATACCACAAGAAGACAAGTTGTACAGCCGGAATGACAATAAAAATTATTTTATGGGACGAATTTTTTTGGCTTTCTGGATTGAGGCCCGTTGAGACGGTGCACAGATGCAGGATTTGCGAATTCTGATATTAAAGGCGCCGAATGAAAATACAAGACCGTTGAAATTGAACGTTATACAAGAGT
>CAZYMD010000077.1:0-13796 GCA_964649005.1 uncultured Pirellulales bacterium | reverse complement strand
GAGTATCATGAAGGGCGCGGTTTCTGGGAAGGCGTTTGTGTAACAGCTTAATATGAGGAGACAACAAATAGATAACGGAATACATAAAGAAGATGGTCGTCGATTGTGCTACGTGGTGGTTTTGATTGCTACGATGGTATTGGTTGCGGTGCAGGGAGCTACTGAATTGAGGGTGGTTTTTCCGCGAGATTTCGCACCTTCGGAGGGTTGGGTAAAACCGGTTGAGCAGCCTTATCGACAGGAGATTTGCCTGAACGGGCGATGGGAGTTTCAGCCAGTGCCTATACCGGGGGATTGGAAGCGCAACGCTGGGATTGGGCCTGAACTGGCAATACCTGCTTCTGATAAGTGGGAGACGACGCCTATTAAGATACCGTCGGCGTGGAATGTGAACACCTGGGGCGCGGGGCGTAACGTTGGGGAAGGGACGGCGCATCGGTATTGGCCAAGTTCTGAGTATTATCCGAGCTATCCGGCGCATTGGGATGGCGTGGAGATGGGCTGGCTGCGGCGCAGGTTTCGTGTGCCTGATTCGTGGGGCGACTGTCGGATCGTGTTGCACTTTGAAGCGGTGGCTGGCGAGGCACAGGTGTTCGTTAACGGCAAGCGGATGGGGGGGCACTTTGGGAGTTTTTTGCCTTTCGAGTTAGATGTCACTGGGTATATGAAATCGGGTGCTGAAAACGAGTTGTTGGTTGGTGTGCGGGCGATGCACCTATTCGATAAGGTGAGCGAGCGTTATAAGAAAATGAGATCACCTTATCCGCCAGGCTCGACGACCGACAATTTGAGAGGTATCTGGCAGGATGTGTTTTTGCTTGGATTGCCTGTGGTGCGTGTGGCTGATGTGTTTGTCAAACCGTTCGTGGATCGTGACACGCTTGAGGTGGAGATTACAGTGCGCAACGATTCGATGCGCGAACAGACTGTGGAGATCAAGGGCGTAGTGCAGCCTTGGGTGAACCTGGCGGGTACGAGCGTTCTCGATGCGCCGGAGCCAAAGTGGCGGCTCGATCCGGCGGTAATGAGTCTGCCGGCACAGCGTGTCACTATAACGCCTGGCGAGGCTCGTGTTATTAAGATGAAGGCAAAAGTTGCTGGTTCTCTGAAGCTATGGTCGCCCGATACGCCAAATCTCTACGGCCTTGTGCTTTCGCTGGATGGTGACGGCAAGGCCATAGATCGCAGCTATACGCGATTCGGTTGGAGGCAGGTGAAGATTGCGGGCAGGGATGTTCTGTTGAACGGCCAAGAAATCAAAATGATGGGCGATCTGCTGCACCCGTTCGGGCCTTTTGTTAATTCTCGACGATATGTGTGGGCGTGGTATCGGATGATAAAGGATATGCATGGCAACGCTGTGCGTCCTCATGCGCAGCCACATCCGAGGCATTATCTGGATCTGGCCGATGAGATGGGGCTGCTGCTGCTCGACGAGACAGCCATGTTTGGCAGCTCGATCAAGCTGAACTTCGAAGAGCCACAGGCATGGGACCGCTACGCTGAGCATTACGACAATTTGATTCTGCGCGATCGCAATCACCCCAGTGTGTTCGGTTGGAGCTGGGGTAATGAGCTGTTTGCGATTTTCATCTACGATAAGACGATAACCACCCAGCAAACCGATGCCTGGTATCGGAAGCTTGCGGAATTGGGCAATCGCGGGCGAAGGCTCGATCCGACGCGCGATTGGTTTTCGTGTGATGGCGATGAGGATGTACGCGGCTCGATGCCCATCTGGAACAAGCATTTCGGTCATGGCCTGCCACATCCAGACTGGCTACCTGAAGAGCCGACCAAGCCGATGATGGTTGGCGAATCAGGGGGGACATACTATGCTCGGCCAGGGCAGCTCGCAGTTTTCAATGGCGATCGCGCTTATGAGAATTACCTGGGTCGTAATAAAGCGCTGGCCATCGATGTGTATGACAATATTGTGAACCTTGCGTTGCCAAAACTTGTGTTTTTCTCGCCAGCCGAGACGGCATGGTTTGGCATAGAACATCTTAATTTCGGATATCGCGATTTCACTCGGTTGCCTAATGCGGAGGATGGCGTCTGGTTCATGCCCTTCGAAGAGGGCAAACCTGGAGTGCAACCTGAAAGGCTGCCCCCATACGTTGCTACTCTCAATCCAGGCTGGGACCCTGATTTACCGCTCTACAAACCGCTGCCGATATTCGAGGCGCAGAAGGCTGCTCAGGCTGGAGGCGGGCCTGAGCCCTGCCGGTGGGATCACAAACGGAAAATTAAGAAGGTCGCTGCTGCTGCTGTGAAGGCGACAATTGGTAGAGTGACCTTTGCAGGCGCATTGGATGGCGAATTGTACAAATATCTTGATTCGCTTGGATTGCCTATGGTTGGCGTTGATGTGGAGTCTTCTGCTTTGCTCATTATCGATGCTGAGAGTATTGCGGATGTTACGCCTGAAGGAGTGAAAGAGATAACCAAAGTGGTCCTTGGCAATGAGGGTGCGGTTCTTGTTATGTTTCGCAAGAGCGGAGCTGTGCCAGCAGTTCTCAACGAACTTTTGCCTGCTCAGGTGACGCTTATATCACGCAAGGCTACAGCGCTGGTTCCAGGTTCCAGGCATGCGTGGACAGGTGGGCTGGGCCTTGGGGATATCTATTTTGCTGAGGATTCGACTGATAAGTACATTCTTAAGTGCGGCCTCGATGGTGATTTTGTCAAAAAGGGCCGTGTACTGCTCGAAGCGAGCAATACGGACTGGTCGTTATTCAACAATGTTCGCGAAGACGCCAAGTGCGCGGCGGTTGTGCTTTACGAGAGTCTCGTTAAGCCGAGCGGGACAGCGCTTGTTGAAATGCCCAGCGGCAGGGGGCGCGTAATAGTCTCGTCGTTGGATATAGAGCCAAAATCGGAGGCGAATATGGCCTTCTGGCGCAGGCTCTTTGCCAACGCGGGGGTGCGATTCAGGGCCCCGAAGTCAACAGATGAAAGATCATCCGATACATCGGAGTCGAAAGAGCACGACCTTCTACTCGACGGTCCTTTGACCGATTGAGCCGGAGAGACTACTGGCAGCCTTTGGCGGCTAATCGCTTGCGTTCAAGCCTATCTGTACGTTGCCTTCGGATTCGTTCTTAATTTTTTCGGCGCCTCTAAAGACGTTCTCTGCAATGACAGCGCGCTTGACGTTTTTGCCAAGCTCGATCTGTGGGCGATTTTGTCGGAATTCGCAGCCACGAATGAGGACTGTGCCGCTTTGGGCCTGGATTGCTGAGAGCTTGCCTTCTTTGCCGCCCCATTGGGTGAACGTGCAGTCGGAGAAGCCGACGGTTCCTCTGCCACTGATTTTGGCAACTTGATTGCAGGGGCCCCAATATGCGCAGTTCACGAAACGGACGCTGCCGGTATTTGTCTGCTTGATTTCCACCATCGTCGGATCGGGGCCGTGAAAAGACACGAATTCGCCGTTGGTGATTAGCAATCCAAACGGTGCGCACTGATCGACTACGAGGGATGTATGACAATCATCGGCGCCGATTCCGAGAAAGTTGCCGTTGCATTGGCCTGTTCTGGTTTGGATGAATCTGTAGCCGATGTTATAGCCGAAACAGAAGGTGTTGTAGACGTATTGCCAGTCGGACTTGCCAAAGATGAAGGCCTCGCCGTTCTCCATTTGCCACTGGAACAGTTTGGGCTTAACACTCCACCAGGGATTGAAATGGACGTTTTCGACGCGTCCAATGTCGTAGATGGCGTCGACAAAGATTCCGCGCCTTAGGGGCTGGCCATGCACGTCCCGGATGAGGTGACGTTCGTTTCTGCTGGCGTCGATTCCGTTGTATGGATTCAGCATTTCCACCGCAAGGACCGCCGGGTTTTTGCCTCGCATCGCAATCGCCCAGGGGTAAGCCTTCGGTACATCATCAATATTTTGCTCGGGATAGTATATCACGACGCCTTTGAGCGTGCTGTTTGTGTTGAGCGTGATAAACGGCGGGGCTTTTTCATCGCCTGCGCCTTGCGTTACCAGAAAAGTTGTGCCATCGTCTGTTGGTTTGGGCAGCCCGCGGTCACGGATGCCGTTGTGAGCAGGGACCGATTCCCAGATTCCGGCCAGCGTAACGGCGTTGGGGACATTGAGATGGCCTGCGAAAAAGTAATTGCCCTGCGGGGCGTAAACAACTCCGCCTTTGGCCTTGCCCGCTGTGTCCAGGGCCTTTTGGAATGCCTTCGTGTCATCCGTTTTTCCGTCCCCGAGCGCACCGAAGTCGCGGACGTTCCAGAAGCTCATTGGCGACTCGGCACAGAAAGCTGCGCTGCAAAGGATCAACGCGCAGAGTAATGCGAAGTATGGTTTTGTCTGGTTATGTGACTCGACAGCATCTCTATACAGCATGATTTTCCCCTTTATTTGAATAAGCGAAATAATTAGCTTTGCTACGAATTCGTTGATTCATGATTACTTGAGTATAAATGCAACTGTCGGATCGAGCGGATATCTTCCGAATTGCTCTCCGTATATAGCAATACCGCCAGCGAGAGCTTCATCGGCTTCGAGACGGATGACGAGCTTGCTTGATTTGGCGGCCTGTTCGAGGATGTGCCTGGGAATAGCCGCCGAGACCAGATATCCGTAGGAGCCCGCCTCGGTCAAAGTGTTATCGCGTTTTTGAGCGTGCCATGAGAGGATGCCTTGGTGGTCCGCGGGGTCGTCGAGTAATTCGATTACTCCGACAACCTCGCCATTCACACGGACCCGAACCGCACTGGGGTATCTTTGTTCGTCCGTCATAGGATAGGAGTTTGGATTCGAACTCGGATCGTGCGTGCCTTTGCCACGCATGAAATCACCTCCCTGTTTGGTGGCGCCTTCGACGTCTTTTCCGAAGAGCTGCTTCGCTGAGAGTTCCGCCTTGAAGCTGGCTGCCGCTATGTCATCGAGCTTGACGTCACTGGGCCAAGGGATGTGGTATTCGAAATAGCCGGCGCCGGCTCCATTGACCTTGAGGCCGTCGAAAACGTTCCATTGCTTTACGGACCATTTGGCGCTGGCGAAATCCTTCGGCGCTACGCGAACGACCTTTGTTGTACTGTTTCTTCTGGTGATTGCTTCCTGACGCTTCTGAGTTCCATCGCGGACGACAAATGTCGTGAAGTTCCTCGCAACGATCGCGCCCGATGCGTCCTCCACAGATACCGCAAGGATCGCTACAGCCGGTCCATCGGGCATTGTCACCTCAATAGGCTCAAGCTCGCCGCACTGCCACGCTTTGCAGGACATAGTTCGTCGAACGCCTCGACCTAAATATCGTTCTCTGCCAAGGCTGTCCCAGCCGCGCAACGAGCTTCTCAGCGTCAGTTGCTGGCCGGCTCTGCTGTCTGTTATGAAAGAGGCATACAGCGGAACCTCAACATTTGCGCCCGGTTTTACCTCCTGGCAAAGATCTTTGCCGACGGCGATATAGAAATCGCTGTGCAGGTCGCGCAGGCTCATGCCCGGAGCCAAATTCTCCATTCCGGTATACTTGTTCGAGCGGTCGAATCGCCAGTATCCGTTCCACTCGTTGATTACATCGTGGTGTTCTGTGTAGAGCCAGCCGCCGATTTGAGGATGCCGGCGGAACTCGTTCATCATGATGTGATAGTCCCAGCTCCAGTCGACATCGCCAGTGCTGCCTTTGTAGCCCCAGACGTTGCCGCACTCGCTGTTGATCAGGGGTTCTTTGTCCTGCTGGCGACCGCCGATGTAGTTCCATTTGGAGCCCGGGCGGGTATCGCGGCAGACTTGGTCAAGATGCTCGGCCCACTTGTATCCAGGCAGATATGCGTGCCACGAATTGAAGTCGGTCAGGACGTGATCGTTGTTGCATGGGGAGTTATCTTCAACCAGTCTTGTCGGGTCGAGCTTTTTAGCGAGCTTAACCATTGATGCGACCCAATCCTGTGTTTCGGGGGTGTATCCTTTGTCCCCGGTCTTTAGGCCCCATGTCTCATTGAAAATAATCCAACTGAAAATGCACGGGTGATTAAAGTCCCTCTTTAGCATTCCACGCATTGCGACTTCAGCTTCACTGCGCATCTTCTCATCGGGCCGGCCCCAGCTATTGGGGACATCGGCCATAATCAGAATGCCCAGTTTGTCGGCCCAGTAGAGCTTTCTTGGTATGCCGATTTTGACGTGGATGCGCTGGCCATTAAGGCCGATTGTGCGCGAGCGGAGAATCTCATCCCTCATAAAGTCGTCACTTGGGAACGTGTAAAATCCTTCAGGATGATACGCCTGATCTAACGAGAGTTTCAAATACACGGGCTTGTTATTGATCGCGACGTAAGGATGGTCTGTCCCAGGCAGGTTCACAACGCTTATCTTACGCATGCCGAAATACGTCGAGACAGAATCGGTTTGGCCATTGCCCAAAAGGTTTGCTTCGACCTCGTAAAGATAGGGATCGTCCAGTGACCAAAGCCTGGGCTGCTTGATGGGGACTTGCAATTCGAGCTGCTTGTGGCCTTTGTTGATGGTTGCAGATGCTGTTTGCTCGCTTCTGTCTTCGGGCTTGAACTTCAGCTCGAATTTCATGTCTTCTCTTGCAGGTTCATTTAATGTAGCCTGTACTGTCACTTTGCTGTTGTCGATGTCGGGCAGGAAGTGAACTGTCTCCAGGGCGACTTTAGGTCTGGCTTCGAGGTAGATTGTTTGCCAGATTCCCTTGGCGGGGCCATATCCCTGCTTGCCTTCCAGCTTGAATGGGTGAGGTGTGTCGTCGACTCTGAGAACGAGTTGTTGGTTCTGGCCCCATTTGACGTTATCTGTCAGTTCGAATTCGAAAGGTGTGTAGCCACCCTGGTAGGTTCCGACTTGTTTGCCATCGAGCCAGCCTGTTGTTAGCCAGTCGCATGCGCCGACAACGACGAATACACGCTTTCCTTTCCAATCAGAGGGGACTTTGATGGTGCGCTTGTACCAGGCGATGTCGGCTTTGCTTTCAACGCCGCTAAGCTGCGAGCCCCAGGGAAATGGCACTGTTATAGTCAGGGGGAATTCAACATTCTTGCCCACCCAGTCTTTATCCAGGCCGGCGTTTTCCTTGTCGAATCTAAATTGCCAGGGGCCGTTGAGGTTGATCCAGTCCGCTCGCTGAAAGTCCGGTCTTGGATGTTCGGGCAGTGGTATATCGGCGGCTTGTGAAAAGCCACTAAAAACGGAACAAATCAGCACGATTGAAATGATAGTGGTTGTTATCAAATCTCTCATTGGAATTATCCTTTCAGCGCAATAGATAACAGTACATGTAATTGAATAACACTCCTAAGTACCGCCCATGCCGGTTATTTGGGCCTGAGCCTGCTAAGGATAGGCCATCATAGCAAGTATCCTGCCAATCTCAAGGATTTGTGACAGACTTCTGGCTTTGAATTCCCAGATTGGCGGATGTGCAAATCCCGCAGGCTCGGCTGCATGTGAAGCTTATACCTGATTGCGGTTCATAATTAGCTGTTTTAGGCAAGTGGGATTTTCGGGCTGTTTCAGCTTAGAGGGCCGTAGCGCGTGCCAAGATTTAGCTGCTTTCCATGTTCCAGCAGCGCCGCTCTTTGTTCGGCCGAGAGGGGCTTATATTTTCTTGCGAGTTCCACGTTTTCAATAGCCTGCTCGACTGTATAAGGGCCGACTACGGCAACGTTGACGCCTTCGAGGTCCAATGCGTATGCCAGTGCAAGGGGCAGTCTGTTTGACTCGGTGACGCAGCCAACAAAGCCACTTCTATGATTGCGGAAACCGCCTTTGATTCCTGCGTAAGCTTTCATTGCCGCGAGGCCCACGTTGTGTTTTTTCGCGGCGGGGAGGATCTTGCCATGAAAATCGTATGTGAATTTGTCAGCATAGTTAATGACGGTCATAGCCACGTCGATCTGGTCGGTTTCGATCATACTGACGACCCTGGATGGGCGACAGTGCGATGTCACTCCGATGAAACGAGTCTTGCCTACTTCCTTTTGTTTCAACAGGAATTCGAGCACTCCGCCTTTGCCTCGAACTTCTTCGAGATTCTTGTCACCGATATTGTGAATGTGCACCAAGTCCACGTGATCGGTCTTGAGTTTCTGGAGCGACTCATTGAAGATGGACTCCGCTCTTTGGCCATTCCCGGTCCAAACCTTCGTTACCAAAAAGAGCTTGTCACGCTGTTTGGGGACGATGTGGCCCAATATCTCTTCGGCGTTTCCATAGATTCGTGCGGTGTCGATGTATGTCACTCCGCGGTCGATGGCTTCGCTGAATATTTTGATACCCTCCTCGACTCCGATTGGTCCCTCGCCTACGGGGGCGGTGCCAAGGCCCAAAATTGGGACCTTGACGCCTGTGCGTCCGAGCACTCTCGTTGGGAGAGCGTTTGTGCCTTCGGCGGCGAAGGTTTGGGGTATACGTCCTGCTAATGCAAGCGCTGCACCAAGGCCTGCCGATCTTTTCAAGAACTCGCGCCGGTCCAGATTATTATGGCAGCCGCCACTATTATGCCTGGTCATGTTCGATAGTATTTTGTTTTCATCATATTTGTTACAACTCATAATAACCTCCATTGAATGGGCGTTGTCTTCGTTGCGATATCATTGGGAAGGCTTTCCCGCCTTCGTTTTCCAGTTCGCTCCTTTGGTTTTTGTGCGTATGCGACAGAGATAGGAATCGGCTGTCATATAGAGGGTGGCGCCATCGTCGTTTCCCCATGCGCAATTGGCTGTGCGTTGACCTGTATGTATGCGTCCGAGGGCTTTGCCCTGGGGCGTGATGATGTAGACGCCACCTGGACCAGTGGCGAACAGATTTCCATTTTGGTCTACCTTCAGGCCATCTGGGCCTCCAGGCATTTTGCCAATCGTTTCGGAGTAGCTGTAACATACTCTTCCATCGCCAATCGTGCCATCGGTTTTGATGGGGAAGGTCATAATGACGGGCTCTCTGCCATCTGACTGGGCGACGTAAAGCGTCTTTTCGTCAGGTGACAGCGCGATGCCATTGGGGGCGCGCATTTTTTCGGTTAGTAATGTCACTTCGCCATGTGTTGAGATACGGTAGACGCCACAGAAATCCAGCTCGCGCAAAGGATCGTTAAAGCCTTTTGGCAGACCATAAGGCGGATCGGTGAAATAGATATCACCGTTGGATTTGACGACGGCGTCGTTCGGGCTGTTGAGCCTTTTGCCCTTGTAGCCATCCGCCAATGTTTTCTTTCCACCGCCTTTTTTAAGACGCGATACCCGGCGGTCGCCGTGTTCGCAGAAAATGATTCTGCCCTGGACGTCGACGGCAAGGCCATTGCTGCCAGGCTCCCGGCTGTATTGACCAAGCCCTGTATACCCTGAAGGCTTCATGAACAGGCTGATGCCTTCGCCTTCTTTCCATTTAATTATGGAATTGCGAGGTATGTCGGAGAAGATCAAGTAGCCACCGTTGGGATCGGGAACCCAAACAGGCCCCTCGGACCATGTGAAGCCGGAACCGATTACTTCGATGACTGCGTCCTTTGGGACCAATTCATAGAATCCATCTTCGAAGGCGACAATCCGGCCCATTGTCGGGACAGTCTCGACCCCAGATGAATCTGCAATCATAGGGCCCCCAAAAAGACCGATTGCCAGAAATAATATTATCCATGTGTTTGATGGGGCGCTATCTGTCTTCATATTATGACTCCGTGTTATCTCAAACCGACCGAAAGCTCTGTGCGATGAAGCACGGAAGGCTCCTTCGTAACTCAGTCATCTATATGTCATGTTGCTTGAAAGCCCGCTCATTATACAGGAACGATTATTGAGATGCCAGCGGTTGGGGCAAAGATTAGAGGCGACAAGCCACTGGCAAATAATGGGGCCGGAGGTTATAATCAGCCGAAATTTGTTATCAATAACCTGTATTCGGAGGAATACTATGGATCGTCGTCAATTTCTTCAAGCCGGCTCGGCTGGGCTGGCGTTATCGGCATTGGGCAGCTTCAATCCTCTATTCGCGGCAGCGAAGCCAAAACGCACTGCTTTGATAGGCTGTGGATGGTATGGCAAGAGCGCGATGTTCAGGATGCTTCAGGTGGCCCCTGTCGAGGTTGTAGCGTTGTGCGATGTGGACAAGAACATGGTTGCTGAAGCTGCCGAGATGGTGGCCGCCCGGCAGGTATCGAAAAAGAAACCTCGCATCTATGGCGACTACCGTCAACTGCTCAAGAACGAAGACTTGGACATAGTGCATGTTGCTACGCCCGACCACTGGCATGCGCTGGCGATGATCGCGGCGGTCGAGGCTGGGGCGGATGTTTATGTCGAAAAGCCTATCAGCACCGACGTCGTTGAGGGCCAGGCCATGCTGGCGGCCGCTCGCAAGCATAAAAGGGTGGTTCAGGTCAACATGCAGCGTCGCAGTACGCCGCACTTGATTGAGGCACGCGACAAGATCATCAAGGAAGGTCGTTTGGGAAAAATAGCCCACGTCGAGATTTGCTGCTATTATCACATGCGGGCTCGTGGAAATCCGCCTGATATAGCTCCACCTGAGAACCTTGATTATGAAATGTGGACCGGGCCCGCTCCCATGCGGCCCTATTGCAGGATCAATCATCCACGCGGCTGGCGTGCGTTCATGGAATATGGCAACGGCATCATTGGTGATATGTGCGTGCACATGCTCGACATGGTCCGCTGGATGCTCGATCTTGGCTGGCCCGAGCGTATCAGTTCATCCGGCGGGATTCTCGTGGACAAGGGAAGTAAGGCCAACATAAGCGACACGCAAATTGCCACGTTCGACTATGGTGACATTCCCGTTGTCTGGACGCATCGGACTTGGGGCAGTGCTCCCGATCCGGAGTATCCGTGGGCTGCGTTTATTTACGGCGACAAGGGGACGCTCAAGGCCGACGTCCACAAGTACGATTTCATTCCACAGGGCCAGGGCGAGAAAGCTCATGGCGACGCGCTCTATGAGTACGACAAGTATCCTGAGGATGAGACGGAGAAGGACCTCGAACGCCACGTGGCGGCGCCGATGCGAAGGCACTGGCTGAATTTCCTGGAAATGATCGAGACTCGTGGGCGTCCGGTTTCCGATATCGAGCAGGGTTACATAACGGCGGCTACGTGCATTCTGGCGAATATTGCATGCCAGCTCGGGCGAACGCTTGCCTGGGATCCGGTTCAAGGCATGGTCGTTAACGACGACCAAGCGAATAAACTGCTTCGCAGACCCTATCGCAGGCCCTGGGTGCATCCGGAGCCTTAGAAAATCGTTAAGATGACATTTGTTTGTCGTGAGCACCTGCTGAATTTGGTTTAAGACGGTTTGTGTGCTGTGCCTTTGTGATGCAGATTCAATCCCATGGTAGGTGTAATAGCAGAATCTTCAATAAAGGAATATACCAAATGATAAAACATACTTGGGGAAACCGGAACTTTAATCTCTGTGTCGGAGCCATTTTTCTGTTCTTGCTAACGTCTTCATTGGTATTGGCTGTCGATTATCCGGCGCCGAAGCCGCCTAAGGATACTTCCCAATACGGCAAGCACTTTCAACGTAGTATGACATTAATGGTGACCAGTACGCCTGAGAAGCGCAATACCGTTCGCATTCTCTTTTATGGCCAGTCCATTGTCGCTCAACAGTGGCATACAATGGTGGCCGAGGACCTTAAGAAGCGTTTCCCCAATACCGACTTCGTTATCGAGAATAAGGCGTTAGGGGGGTTCAGCTCGCAACTGCTGGTGCGGACCATGTATTACGATGTTATGCCTTTCTATCCCGATCTGCTGGTGTTTCATGTGTATGGTGCGCACGACAAGTATGAAGACATAATTCGCGAACTGCGCAGTCGCACCACCGCTGAGATTATTATGCAGTCCGACCACGTCAATATATGGCCTGAAGCTAAATGTGAAGGTGATTTCTGGGCCAATCAGAAGGACTGGGGTGACAAGATGAACTACTTCCTTTTGCCGGAGATCGCTAAGAAGTACAATTGCTCCTGGCAGCCTCAGCGGTGGGAGTGGGTGAATTATCTTAAGGACAATGGTTTTGATCCGCCCGCTTTGCTTAAAGACAGCGTGCACTTGAACGAGCAGGGGCGATGGCTCATGGCCGAATTGCTCAATCGCTACCTTGTGTACCTACCTGATGAGCCTCAGGGCGAGTGGAAGGATATGGTTAAGACGTGCCAGGTTGGCAGGGATATCCACTGGCAGGGTGACAAGCTCACTCTTGAATTCGAAGGGAACCGTGTTGTCGCTCTGGCCATAAAAGGTGATGGCGGAAAGGCCCAAGTATTGATCGATGGCAAGAAGCCGAGCGAGCATCCTGAATGCTACACGTTTACCAGGCCAAGTGGGACGCCTGGAGTGGGCTGGCCTGCACTTAAAAAGATCACGTGGGAGAAACAGCCGATTTTGGAATCTTGGGAAGCAGTGTGCAGCGGTTTCAACGACGAGCAAAATGAGTTTGCTTTTACAGTAAAAGGGTCGGTGACAGGGCCTGACGGTAGCGGTAACGCGAAAGAGAAGTTCGTTTCCAACAGCGGGCGCATTGTCATCGAGCCTGAAGACTGGGTGTTTCAATACGATAAGCAGGTCGGCAAAAAGGCCGCTCCGGATGGTTTCAAGGTGTCATGGAAAGTCGAGCTGATGGGGACAGATCAATACACGGGATCCAAAGTTGAAAGTAAGGCCAGAGAATATCCGACTGTTCTGGCGTCGAATCTTGAGAATGGCAAGCACACGCTGGAGCTAATCGCAAGAGAAGGTGACAGACTTTCGATCATCGCCATTCGCGTTTACAAGCCGCCTTTTAAGAAATAATATCGCTGACTGCAGATTTGGTTCGTACTACGAAGTATGACTTTATGCTCAGGAGATTGAAATGAAAACCAAAACAATCACAACGCTGGTTTTTGTTGCTGTTGTCATGGTATGTACATCACAGCTTAATGCTCAGATTTCGCGGGGCGTCGTTAAGGAGGGTCTCAAGCTTTCGAGCAAGATACTGGGCAAGGATGTGCGATACACGATCTATCTTCCCTTTGACTATGATACATCCGAGCGGTTTTATCCGGTGGTATACCTTCTGCATGGCTACTCGGACGACGACACAGGCTGGCTCCAGTTCGGCCACGCGAATCTCCTGGCAGATGAAGCCATCGCAAATCAGAAGATACCACCTATGATTATCGTTATGCCTGATGGCGGGGTCAGTTGGTATATCAACAACAACGACGGCTCAGTGCGATATGAGGACTTCTTTATCAAGGAGTTCATGCCTTACATCGAATCGAAGTATAGAATCCGTGCTGAAAAGCAATACCGGGGCATAGCAGGCCTGTCTATGGGTGGCTTCGGGGCGCTGAATCATGCGCTGACACACCCTGATCTGTTCAACTCATGCGTCGCCTTTAGTTCGGGCGTTCGTACTGATGAGGAAATGCTCGCTCTCGATCAGTCCCGCTGGGACGGTATGGAAGGCCCCGTCTATGGAGCCGGGCTGAAGGGCCAGGCAAGACTGACCGATCATTACAAGGCAAATAATCCTATTCACATCATGCAGACCGGTGACGTCCAGAAGATCAAATCCGTTCGTTTCTATCTCGACTGCGGAGACGACGACTTTTTGTACAAGGGTAATTCCACTATGCACATTCTCATGCGGGATAGAGAAATTCCGCATGAATACAGGGTCCGCGAAGGCGGGCACTCATGGGGATATTGGAGGACTGGACTGATTGACGGCCTGGCGTTTATTGGCCAGAGCTTCCATAGATAATTTGGCCTAAAAGTTAAATGGGATTGTTAGAGATGCC
>CAZYMD010000076.1:0-21516 GCA_964649005.1 uncultured Pirellulales bacterium | reverse complement strand
TGGTTTGATATTCAGTACACCTCCGAGGTGGCCGATTTGAACGAGAATGATCTTTGTTCAGAGGAATAAAACACACAAGATGCGGATTCAATGAGACGGCCTAATGGCCGGGGCTGATCAGTAGCGTTATTCAGAGGGCAAGGTGGTTCTGGTTTTCAATCTGGATTTGGTTGGGGGGGAAGGATGGAGTGCGTTAGTGCGAGAGTTCGTAAGTGCGTAAATGGGCAGGTCCTTGTTGAGGGGGTATTTATGGTGTTTGGGATTAGACTTATTCGAGGGCAGACCCGTTCGACTGCGTCCTGAAACATGTGTTTCAGGACTTCGCTCAGGGTGACAAAGAGTGGATTCGGCGCCCTTCGCAGGAATGACA
Organism: uncultured Pirellulales bacterium; assembly: GCA_964649005.1. GTDB lineage: Bacteria > Planctomycetota > Phycisphaerae > Sedimentisphaerales > Anaerobacaceae > CAZGMJ01. Next base: position 21,146 of record CAZYMD010000076.1, on the reverse strand, counting down.
GGAGGTAAGGGGGAATGACCCCTGTCTACAGCATACAGGGGCAGGCTCAGGGGAGCGGGAATGACAATAGATGAGCGGGGATGATATTGTGGTTGTGTGTGTGCAAGGTTCCGGGTTTATGCGTGCGCGTCGGTTTCTTGCGTAGGATGTTGAGGTCCTGGATCGCGTCCAGGATGACAGGGATTGTGCTGGGTGCGTATCGTTGTTTATATTCGGAGGGTAATGAGATTGCTTCAATGCGATCGCAATGACAGAATTGTTGTGTGCGCGCAAGGTTCCGGATGTACGTGTGCGCGTCGGTTCTATTCGTGGGTTGCTGAGGCCCTGGATCGAGTCCAGGGTAAACTCGGTATGAATGCGGGTGGTTGTTCTTATTCGGAGCGGATATCTCTCCGCTCGCTGCACTCGGTCGAGATGACGAATTCTGGGTTCCCGCTTTCGCGGGAATGACTTTGGGTCGCGGGGATATTTCCGAGGTGAATCTCTTGCATTTGTGGAGCATATGAGGTATTCTTGTCGGATTAGCCTCTAATGCGGCGGCTGAGACTATATAGGCAATAGGTATGCTAACAGAGCTTGACATTACGATTCCGGCCCAGAAGGCCGGTAGCTACAGGATAGAGATCGGTACGGGGATACTGGGCTCTCTGTGGCCTCGCTTAGAGGGTCTGTTCAATCGGCACAAGATGTTCGTTATAACGGATGAGAGTCTTGTGTCAGCGGGGCATTACGAAACGCTTGTCGGGCGGCGAGATGTCGCCTCATACGTGATCAGTCCGGCCGGCGAGGTGTCAAAGAACATCGATACGGTGATATCGATTGTTGAGGCGATGGAGAAGGCGTGCCTTGGGCGGGATACGGTCGTGGTGGCTTTGGGCGGCGGGACCGTGGGCGATATGGCCGGTTTTGCTGCCGCAATCTTCAAGAGAGGCGTGCCTGTCGTACAGATACCGACTACCACGGTTGCCCAGGCGGATTCGTCCGTGGGCGGCAAGACCGGCGTCGATTCAAGCATAAGCAAGAATGCTTTCGGGGCCTTTTGGCACCCTGCGGCGGTTTATATCGATGTGGCCACGCTTAAGACCTTGGACGAAAGGCAGTTTCGGACGGGCCTGGTGGAATCGGTGAAACACGCTCTGATTGCAGATGCGGAATACTTCGAGTTCCTTGAGAGTAATATGGAGGCCGTTTTAAGGCGCGAGCCTGAAATGCTCGAGGAGATAGCACGGCGAAACTGTAGCATTAAGGGCGCTGTCGTTGAGGCGGATCCAACGGAGAAGAATCAGCGACGGATTCTCAACTATGGTCACACCATCGGGCATGCAGTGGAATCAGCAAGCGGTTTCGAGCTGCTGCACGGTGAGGCGGTTGGGATAGGAATTATTGGGGCCGGGCTTATTGAAATCGAACTCAAGCTCGGCACAGTCGAGAGGCTCGATAGGATAAGGGGCGTTTTAGGTAAGTTAGGCGCACCTGTTAAAATACCTGCGAACCTTGCCGACAGCGACCTTATGGGCCTGTTGCGGCACGATAAGAAAGCGGCTGGCAAGTGGCCGAGATTCGTTTTGATCGAGGATATCGGTCGGGTACATTGTTCGGATGGGCAGTGGGCTGTGGAAGTTGGCAGTGATGTTGTAGAGAGAGTTTTGGATCAACTGAAATAGAGATTGGTTAGGGATCAAGCATGTACAGAGAGCAGATCAAGGTATTGGATTGCACCGTGAGAGACGGCGGACTTATCAACAACCACTACTTCACCGACGATTTCGTACGGGCCGTTTATGCGGCGCTGTCCAGGGCTGGTGTCGATTATATGGAATTCGGATATCGAAGCAGCAGGGAACTCTATCCGCCTGAAGAATATGGAGACTGGAAGTACTGCGACGACGACAAGATACGCCAGATTATCGATGGGATAGAATCAAACGTCAAGATCAGTGTGATGGTCGACTCTTATCGTGTTAAAGAGCAGGTATTCGCACCGGCCAGTGAAAGCCCGATCGACATGATACGTGCTGCGACATACGTCAAGTACATCGACAGCGCCATCGAGCTTATTAATAAATGCCATGATCTGGGCTATGAGACCACCTGCAACATCATGGCTATCTCAAAGGAGATCGAGCCTGACTTGGTCGAAGCGCTCGACCAATTAGCTCAGGCTCCGGTGGATGTTGTTTACGTCGTGGATAGTTTCGGGGCGTTGTACTGCGAGCAGATCGAGTACCTTGTAAAGTTGTATCAAGAGCACCTGCCCGGCAAAACGATCGGTATGCATTGTCACAACAATCAGCAACTTGCATACGCGAACACAATAGAGGGCATTATTCATGATGCGAACTACGTCGATGGGTCGCTTTTCGGGATAGGACGAGGGCCAGGCAACTGCTGTCTTGAGCTGCTGGTAGGTTTCCTGAAGAATCCGAAGTTCAATCTTACTCCGGTCCTCAAGGTCATAGAAGACTATATGGTTCCTATGAGAAACGAGTTGGAATGGGGATATATCCTGCCGTACATGATTACCGGGATGCTCAACGAACACCCGCGACTGGCAATCGAGATGCGCAAGACCGATCGCAAGGAGATGTACGCGGAGTTCTATGAGCAACTGTCTCATTCGCTCGATTGATTCTGAAGCAGGCGGTTGAATTGTGCCGGGGCGGAGTGTTTCTGCGCATTGGTGAATCTCTTTCAGTTGACTGTGCGCAACTCTCTATCTCTCGCTATCTCGCGGCCAACTGCAACGATTGTACGAGTACAGGTTGCTGCATGCCCTCACCGGCACCATCGGGTTCGGTTTCACTACGGTTGGCATTGTGCAGTTGTGTTGCCTTCTGGAATGGGGGTGAATCAGCTTCAGCTGCAGTCTGCGCGCCAAACTGAGCAAACACGAAATTCTGGCCGATCTTTTCAGAATCAGGTTTCGGCAGCAAATCCCTGTATTTTTCGTATCGTCTTGTAAAGGTGACGATAACAATATGCTTCTTGCCACGGTTCTTCTCTATCAGCTCCTTCAGTTGGTCGAAGTTGAGCATTCTGTGCTTAGAGTCATCGTATCTGAGCCCATATTTAAGCTCACCAGGCTTTTCGACGAGGAGAACATCATTGCGCCTATAAGTCCAACCAATCGCAGATACCAAGTAATTGTCGGAAACGATGATATCATCCGGTGCAATTTTGTCCGCATGTTGTGTGAGGAATCCGGCCGGCATTTTTTTCCCCATGAATTTCTCCGGCACGATGAAGGGCACACTGAACATGAGGAGTACCGGGCTGAGGGCAAAACAGGCAAGTCTCTTGCGAGGATTCTTTACTGTGCCCGCAAAGAACAAACCTGCGGCGCACGTCAAGAGAGACGCGGCCAGGAGTGCCACCTTCCAAGTTTCGGATTTTTCATAGAGTTTGAAATCGACCGGAAGTACATGGTTCAGAATCAGGCAGATTGCGGGGACGAGCACGATTGCCATAACCACATACGCGGGAACTTTGAATTCGTTTCTCTTTCCGGTATCAAGTTTAGCAAGCAGGCCCACACTTATGAGAAGGGCGAGAGGCGCAAAGCACGGCAGAATATACGTGGGGAGTTTTCCTCGCGAAGCGGAGAACAGCAGGAAAGGAAACAAGAACCAGCAGATAGCGTATTTGACAAGTGGATTATTAAGCCGATTGTGTTTCAGGCCGGAAATCGCAGCAGGCAACAGCACCGTCCATGGGAATGTCCCTCCAATGAGAAAGGGAATGAAAAACCAGAATGCCTCAGGATGCTGTGCGGAACTGGAATGCAAGAATCTCTTAATGTGTTCGATCCAGAAGAAATATCGCCAGAAGTCTTTCTCTCTCGCGTGAATCATCAGACACCATGGCAGCGCTACCAGAACAGCAGTTAATAATGGCAACCAGGGAACTCGGAGAATCTCCTTTGAGCGTCGCTGCCAGATTAAAAATGGGACAACGGCCACTGTAGGTACGGCAAAGGCAAGGAAGCCTTTTGTGAGAAATGCCAGGCCGCAGAAGACTCCTGTCAATGCAAGCAAGGCTTTTCTCTTCCACGCGAGCCCTTCGGCATGGGCGAAGAAGAAACAGGTCATTGCGGCAGTCACGAACAGGGCAAAGACGTTGTCAAGCACGCTAAAAGTACCAACGGCAAAGACCTCCGTGCAGGTAAGAAACACGGCCGCTGCAAAGATCCCGGCATAGCGACTGAGGCCGTAACTCCTGGCGAGGGGGAATAAGCAGAGAGCGGAAAAACCAGTAGCTATTGCTGAGAAGAATCGTATTGCAAATGCATTCTCACCGAATATGACGATACCTATAGCGTTCAGCCAATAGCCAAGTATGGGCTTCTCGAAATAACGCAGGCCATTAAGGTGCGGGACGACCCAGTCTCTCGCGGCAACGATTTCCCTGGGAATCTCAGCGTATCGGAACTCGTCAGGCAGGGTCAACGGGCGTACGCCCAGCGGGATGAGGTACACAAGAAAGAAGAGGGCTATTACGAGAACAGATAATCTTTTCATTGCTCAGGATACCCTTTTAAGGATGCAGGTCTCTGACATGCGACCCACCCTTCGCGACCTGGGATGTTTTTTGGGGCAATGGCCCCCGGCTCGATTGATTGACAGTCTCGAAGCAGAGTTCCGAGCGGAACGAACGAAATACCTCTCGATGAGGCTTTTTTCAGGAATTTCTGAAACATCTCGATATACGCAATACCCTCAACCTCGGCGTGGACTGTCAGCACATTGAGATTTTCATCGTTTATCAGTGAAAGCATGTGGTCGTTGTAATTGTCGTCGGTTACACCATTGCGTCCTACAATTTCGTCGTATGTCGGCAGGGTTACAGGAATCTGCGGTTGGGTAAGCTCAGCATCTCCGACAACGGGCTGGAAGATGCTGTTGCCTCTGCAGTCGCTGTTGTACTCGAAAGAGAAGTTGTTCTTGGTCAGGAGCACCTTGTCGGTGCATTTCCAGCCTGGCACTGCAGAACAGGTCGGCGGTTTGCCAAGGATTTGAGTGAGGAGATTAACGCCCTTTCCAAGCGAATCGCTAATGGCCTGTTCGTCCATCTTGTCGATGTTTGCCTGCCACGCGTGGTGGTCCCATGCATGCAGACCAACTTCGTGGCCGGCGTCTGCGGCTGAGCGAATAACCTCGGCAAGTTTCTCACCAATGACAGGCCCCGGCCAGAAAGTGCCCTTGAAAAGGATATCCCATCCATAGAGGTTTGTTGCTCTTGTCCTGAGCATCTTTAAGAGAAATGCGGGACGGAGCAGCCGCCAGAGATGACGGCCCATATTGTCGGGGCCCACACAAAAGAAGAAGGACGCCTTTATGGAGTGCTCAGCCAGAACCCTGCACAGGTTTGGCACTCCATGCTTTGTGCCGCGGAATGTATCGACATCGATCCTAAGGCCTGTCTTCATGGACTTGTTCCCCGTCAGTTGTCTTACGCTGTGCGACGATAGTAGTATCGTTGCCTATAGTGAACCTTCGCAATATTTCGATATCGCTGATATTACCCGTGATCGGCTCATTGATGATTGCCGCTTTTTTTCCGTCTGAGTTCAAAAACTTCATCACCTTTTCGTCGTTTGCAAATTGTGGCACGCTCCTGCCCAGATAGAAGACCGCCGCTCCGCTCATGCGTTCCTTGGGACCCATGAGGCAGATTTCAAATCCATCCGATATCAGGCTCTCGCAGTAACTAAAGAGAGGTTCAAATGACTCCTGCTTATTATTAATTGGAGCGATTGCAGTATCGAATGTCAGGAAAACCGCCAAGAGCGCAGGGGTCAGCGCGGTTAGAAATCCTTTGAAATCCTTTTTCGAAAGCCGGCGTTCGGCCCACAGACCGAAACAGATGCCTGGAACAGACAGAAATGGCCAGAGAGCCAAAGGCTGCTTTAAGTATATGTAGGCAACGAGCAAGCCGAGTGATGCAATGATAATGGTCCAGACAAAGGCGCCGGCAGATAATTTGAACCATTTTGTCGGTGTCTCTTTGCTTTCTATCGCCGCACCTACTGCTTGTCCAATAAAGAGAGCAGCCGCGGGAAACAGGGGCAGCATATATAGAGTACGTTTCCCCGCGGAGAGTAAAAGCAGGAGCGATGGAATAAAAAACCACATGATAGCGAACAAGGATGGACTGTCTTTGCCTCGCCGACGAATCTCACGAACGTGGAAGACGAACGCGATGGGCACGAAAAACAACCAAGGAAGAAAATCCGGGGGTGATTTCAGAAAATAGTAATAGAATGGCTCCGCATGTTGGGCATAACCGCCGCTGAATCGACCAAAGTTGTTGGCCAAAATTGCCTGGTATGCCGTCTCGAAGCTCAACTGCCCGCAAAGCCGCCAGAACCATATTCCGGCAGGGATAAAGCTGAGTATTGACCCGGCTGACAATATAAGCCACGAACGCAGAGAGAAGTTTCTCGTCACCACAAGCCAGATCGCAAGGGCTGAAAGCGGAATTGCCAGCCCAACAAGGCCTTTTGTCAGAATTGCGCAGGCCAGTGATATCGCAAAGCCAGCAGCCCACAATAGTTGGCGTCTCTGAGATCGAACTGCTATGAAGAAACAGACCATGGCGCCAGTTGTGAACAGGCACAACGTCATGTCAATGAGACAGTGCCTCCCGAGACCCCAGTATTGGACGGATGTTGCCAGGACCAGTCCGGAAACAAAGGCAGACAGGTTGGAAAAGCCCATCTTGCGCGCCAGAATGAATATGAGGAGAACACCCCCTATCGCGGCAAGAGCCGATGGAATCCTCACTGAGTATGTACTTCCGCCCAAAATGTTGAATATCGGAGCCGCGATCCAGTAGTACAGAGGCGGCTTTTCGAGAAAGGGCCTACCGTTCAATTTCGGAACGACCCAGTCCCCTGATCCGGCCATCCCGGCCGTTATTCCGGCTACTCTCGGTTCGTCCGAGTCCCAAAGGTGGCGCCTTCCAAGACCAGTTAAAAAGAGAATCGAGGCGAAAACGAGAAGACAGAGGAACGTTCCGCCTGCTATCCGATTGTCATTACTTTCGATAGACATTAAGACATGCGTTTCCTTGCTGGGATTAAGAACGATATATGCACCTGTGTGGTAATATCCTGGATTTTTGTACTAATCAGCCATTTGGTTCTTATGAAGCGCCGGTTCTATGGTCTTTTTCATTCTTGGGTAGGAAACTGAGACAATTTTCTGCCGAGCTGCTGTTTTCGCCTCTGAATCCATAAGGAACTCGTGTGATTTGATGTGTTCCTGCAGGAAGAACTCAAGTGTCTGTTCGATGGACTCTTCCAGATCAACCTTTGGCGTCCAATCCAGCAGTTTCTTTGCGTTTCGGATGCTCGGTTTCCTGTACTGAACATCCTGGTAACCTGATCCGTAATAGGAACCGCTTTCAATCACGCGAAAACCGGCAAACGGCGGAAACTGTGATCGCAGCGGATGATGCTCAAACTTGGCATATAATAGCTCGGCCAATCGTTTGATGCTGATATCGTTGTCCGGGTTTCCGATATTGATTATCCGCCCATCACATACGTCGTTCTCGTTCTCGATTATACGATAGAGGCCCTCTATGCCATCGGAAACATCGGTAAAGCAGCGCTTCTGGTTCCCACCGTCGATAAGCAAAATTGGTGTGCCTTCGACAAGATTAAGAATCAGTTGCGTGATAACGCGGGAACTACCGATCCTGGCCGAGTTGAGGCTGTCAAGCTTTGGCCCGAGCCAGTTGAACGGGCGGAAGAGAGTGAACTGGAGTCCATCTCGCTGCCCGTAGGCCCAGATGACCCGATCGAGCAACTGCTTGCAGCACGAGTATATCCATCGCTGCATACGGATCGGACCGAGAACCAGTTTGGAATTGTCCTCATCAAATTCCTCCTCGTCGCACATACCATAGACTTCGGATGTTGAGGGGAAAATGATGCGTTTTCCATACTTGACGCAATAGCGAACTATCCGCAGGTTCTCCTCGAAATCAAGCTCGAATACGCCTATCGGATTTCGTGTGTATTCTATTGGCGTGGCGATAGCCACAAGGGGCAGAACGATATCGCACTTCTTGACATGGTACTCAGTCCATTCTCGATGGATGGAAATATCGCCTTCTTCGAAGTTAAATCCAGGCCTGCCGATCAGATGCTCGACATAATCGGAACGAAGGTCCATACCGTGAATTTCATATCTGTTATCTCGCAGGAGCCTCTCGCTCAGAGCGTTGCCGATGAAGCCGTTAACTCCGAGGATAAGAACGCGTTTTTTTGTCATTGTTTCAATACGACTTTGCAGATGAGGGCCGAATCTCATGCCCTCGACAAGATTGAGTTCGCGAGCGAGCTGTGCTCCGCTCATATATACGCCCTTCTCTGCCTGCCCAAAATCAACACGCACCGCATCTCGTCCACAGGCGATCACAAGTGGATCAGTTGAAACGATAGTGCCTGGGCGCAATTGCTCAACCTGATGAGGCACTTTTGAAACCATCCAGAAAAGACATTTCTCGCTGGCGATATAGCTGAACGCACCGGGATACGGTCTCGTTACAGCACGGATCAGATTTCTGACCTGATCTGCACTGAGGTTCCAGTTGATTTCACCGTCAGCCGGCTTGCGGCCACCGTAGTATGTTGCCTTGGAATTATCCTGAGGCTTGCGGGGTGCGGCGTCCTTCTCAATCTTTGGCAGAACCTCATCGAGCATAACAGAGGCTGCCTGGGCTGCTTTCTTGTGCAGGGATTTAGCCGTGTCATCATCCGAGATGGCTATCTTCTTTTGGCAAATGATGTCTCCATCGTCGGGCCTTGGTGTCATATGGTGCAGTGTAACACCTGTTTCCTTCTCACCATTAAGAAGCACCCAGTTAATCGGGCATCGTCCTCGATATTCTGGCAGAAGCGAACCATGTAAATTGAGGCATCCCTTAGCCGGAATATCAAGGATAGACTGCTTGATAATATCTCTGTAATAGAAGGAGAAAATAACGTCCGGATTCAGGTCCTTAATCTTTTTGACCCAAAGAGGATGATTGATATTCTCCGGGGCAAAGACGGGAATTCCGCGAGCAGCGGCGAGCTGAGCCACAGAGTCAAACCACAGATTCTCCTGTGGATTGTCTTTGTGAGTAAAAACCGCAGCAATATCGACGCCGTTTCGCAACAGAGCTTCAATGCCTACGCAGCCAATATTATGATATGCCAAAACCACAGACTTCATACCACCATCTCCTGACCATTCCGGTTTTGATGTTCATGCTCACAGTCAACTCTGCCGACAACCTGCTGTACAAAGTATCGGGGGCGCCCCCTGACATCATGATAGATCCGCCCGATATACTCACCAAGGAGGCCCATAGCTATAAACTGTCCGCCTGTGAGAATGAAGAGAACGGCAAATAGCGTGAAAACACCTTCCGCAGCCCACTGAGACCCATATATCAATCTCATTGCAAGCAGGAGCATTCCGAAAGCCACTCCGACGAACGATATGGCTGCGCCAAACATGCTCAATAGCCGTAAAGGGAATGTCGTCATGCTCGTTAACAAATCGAATTGCAGGTTGATCAGCTTCCATAGACTATACTTTGAATCGCCATTAGAACGATTCTCATGGCGAACCTGAATTTCCGTTGTATTTTTGGCAAAGCTGTTAGCGAGCACGGGAATAAATGTACTTCGCTCTTGGCAATCCAGCATGGCATCCACGATGTTTCTGCGATAAGCACGCAGCATACATCCATAATCGTGCATCACAACTCCTGTGGCCTTCTGGGCGATCTTGTTTACCATAAAGGACGCGATCCTGCGGAAGAAGCTGTCGCACCTTGGCACACGGATGCTACCCACAACATCGAATCCTTGCTCGATAGCCTCGACGAGTTTGGCAATCTCTTCAGGAGGATTCTGGAGGTCGGCATCAAGTGTGACAACAATGGCGCCTCTGGCCTCTGCAAAACCCGCCATAACCGCTGCATGCTGACCGTAATTTCTGTTTAACAGCACTCCAACCACGTTGCCTTCGCTCAATTCTGCGGCTTGAATAATCTTTCCGGGCGACGTATCGCTACTTCCATCGTCCACAAGAATCAACTCAAAGGGATTACCTATATCGTTGCAAGTTTTGACACATCGCTTAAGCAACTCATCGATATTCTCCTGTTCGTTGAACACGGGAATAACGACTGATATCAAATCTGTCTTGCTCATCGACTCAAACACTCCTTTATGGCATTCACAACATCATCTACATCCTCATAAGTCATATCTGGGAACAGGGGAAGCGAACATATCCTGTCCGAGTTCCACTCGGTATTTGGCAGCATGCCGCGCCGCATACCCATTGATTCTCTATAGTATGTCTGGAGGTGCACCGCACGAAAATGAAGCCCTGTGCCAACGTTCCTTTTCTTTAGCTCACTGGTAAACTCATCGCGGCTCATTTTTGCCTTATCCGTGTCCAATCGTACAATAAACAGGTGCCAGGCATGCTTGATGGGATATGTGGGATTGCTAAGTGGCAGAATTTCATCCACCTCTTCCAGACGTTCGAGATATCTGGCGGCCAGTTCGGCCCTGCGGCTGTTGAGCTCATCGACACGTGATAGCTGACTTACGCCGAGAGCAGCCGATATGTCCGTCATGTTGTACTTGTAGCCGGGCTCCAGGACCTGTGCCTGGGGCGATCTGCCCTGTGTGTTTCGGTCATATGCATCCACACCCAGGCCGTGGAACTTGAGACGGCGAATATGGCTCAGCAGATCCTCATCATCCGAACAAAACATTCCGCCTTCACCGGTAGTGATGTTCTTAATGGGATGGAAGGAAAAGATCGATGTGCCCTTGCTACCTACGTGCTTATCCATATAGTGAGCACCCAAGGCGTGAGCAGAGTCTTCCATGAGGGAAATTCCGCGCTCCTCCGCCAACTTACCAATCGGCTTCATATCAGCCGCGGCCCCAGCAAAGTGTACAGGTATTATCAACCGTGTTCGGTTAGTGATGCAATTTTCCACCGAATCACGGGAAACCATCATAGTATCCTTATTAATATCGGCAAAAACCGGTTTGGCGCCTGAGAGAATTATTAAATTTGCAGTCGATACCCACGTCATCGAGGGTGTTATTACTTCATCTCCCGGCCCGATTTCGAGGGCTTTGAGCGCGAGGTGCATCCCAGCGGTGGCCGAGGTCAGGGCGACAGCTCCGGCGCAACCCACATAATCGCAGAACTTCTGCTCGAATTCGGCGGTTTTGGAGCCTGTCGTTATCCATCCAGAGCGCAGAACCTCTTCAACTGCGGTGATATCCGCGTCTGTGATCGATGGTCGCGAAAATGGCAGAAACTCACTTCTCATTATATTTTTCCTTACAATTGCACGACTTTCCTATGTACTACCATGTTCCATAAGAAAACACAAAATATGATAATTATTACCAGATTCTCTGCAATTGTAAAACTCACGTGTCTGGAAAGAATGGGGAACAATTTAGTTATGGCAAAGTACTTTGGAATATTGGTTATTTCCACACTGTGGGGTGCAAGAACAATTTTCTCTGATACTAACTCGCCATCAACCGTCAGGACGACAGCATGACGAGAACCGTTAAATTTCTCCTTATTATCCAACGGCGATCCGCCTCCACCGATTGTGAGAAAAACAGTATCCTTTCTTATAGTCTTTTCGTAATCGTGATATTGTGAGCTTATAACGTAATCGACATGATAGCGGTCGACAACATCCAGGAAATTGCCGGCATTTCCAAATGAAGCAGCCACGGGACCATCTGATGTGACTACAGGCATGTGAGTGAAAACAAAGACCTTCCGGTATTGTTTTTTATGACCGGACAAAGTAGCTTCAAGGAAATCGATGCTCTGCCTGTTCGAGAAAGGAGGCGGTAAAGTACACAGGCCAACAAAGAGACAATCGCTATATTCAAAATAAAAATTCGCAGGTCCATACATCCTCTCAAAATTGACCAACTGGACCTTTGTGTCGTCGTAGTCCATTTCCTTGTAGTCGATATCATGATCGCCCGCAATTAGAAGAACAGGACACCTGAGCCGACATCTCTTCGAAAACGTCCACTGGAAATAATCATGATTTCCTTTGGTGCAAGAGTTAACAAAACCGCCTGTTATAGCCATAAAGGACAGCGACTCATCTCGCAATTCATCACAAATCCGCTCGAAAGAAGCCAAGCCTCGTACATCACCGATCACGGCAAATGAAAAGCGTTCGACAGGCTCCTGCTTCTTTAAGGAATTCCTGATTCGCTCGAAATTGCCAAGATTCTGTGGCATGCCGGCTTTTCTTTCAAAATGAACAACAGCATACGTATAAGCCTCAAAGCCGAGAAGGAAAGCTATGATAATGACTATTGAAAGGGGTATTCTCCTTTTCGTCCATTTCATATTTTATCTTCCTGCTGTCTGTCGTTACCGGCGACGGTCTGACTTGAGCCAAGCCTGATATTGTGGCTACAAACGAGTTCTGTTAATCAATATGCGTATTGTTTGCCAAAAAGATACCAGATAAACCTTAAGTCAAGCTGAAGACTTTCCCCTATCTGGAATCGGTCAGCTTGAGTTCCTAATAGCGACATACTTTTAAGCTAATATCATAAGTATCTCCAAGATGATCTGTGAGGTCAAAAATCCAAGAATTCTTGCCTCGTCAAGAAGCTTTAGTCAGTCGAGGTCCCTGAAAAACTATCTTGCTTTTGAGGAAAACAGCCTTAACCGCATCTTAAAGCATGATGGTCTTCAAAAGAACCAAGTTATTCAGAGGTCTAAGTCCTCGATGTTTGTGGCTGGCGCTGAGGTCGAATTATCAGCAGGACACGATAGATTGCCGGCGTGGCGATTAGCGAGAACAGAATCGAAATACAGACGGCACCCATAACAGCGATTGCAAGGGGTTTAAGCATATCAGCCCCAGATCCGACACCGTATGCCAGGGGTAGTAATCCCAAGACAGTCGTTAGGGACGTCATCAGGACGGGGCGCAGACGCCGACGCCCCGATTGAATCAGGGCGTCATTGGGTGAATAGCCCTGCTCCTGAAGGCGGTCCACGAAATCAAGCATCAAGATGCCATTCTTGGCCACGATGCCTACTCCAATAATCATACCGAGTAACGAGACGACGTTTAGTGATGTGCCGGTAATGTAAAGAGCTATTATCGAGCCAACGAGAGCCAGAATGGCACCAAGTACGATAGCGACCGGCTCGAAGAACCTGCGGAACTCGATTAACAGGACCGTGAACACCAGAACGACAGCCATAGCCATGACAATCATCAGGTTGTAAAACGATTCCTGCTGCTGCTCATACAGCCCGCCGAAATCGAGAGTTCCAGGTGGAATCGATGTGTCTTTACTGAGTAAATCGCGGATCTCAGCCATTGCGCTGCCCAGGTCGCGATCTTCGAGCCTTGCGCTTACGGCCACATCCTGACGCATGTCTTCACGGCGCAACTCCAGTTGTCCTGGTTCCTCTATGATATCCGCTACTTGTGATAGCATGATTAGTTCGCCCCAAGGAGATCGAATCGCCATATCTCTCAAGGCGCTGATCCGGTCGATAGCATCAGGCTCCATTCTCACGCGAATATCAATAAGCCGATCACCCTCCAGGATCGAAGAGGCGGTCTGTCCCAGCATGGCAGTGCCGACCGCATCGGCAACGTCCTTGGCGCTCAATCCGAAACGCTGGGCATCAGTGGTCCGAACATGCAGATGGATCGAATTGCCAGTGTAAACCAAGCCATCGAAGGTATCGACAACACCTCTGACCTTCTGGATTGCTTTTTCAATTTCCGGGGCCTTTGCCTTGAGAAAGTCAGTGTTTGTTGAAAACAGCTTTATTTCTATGGGAGATGGCGCCCACATGAGGTCTCCGATCAAATCCCCCAGGATTCCAGGGAATTCCCATTTCAGGCCGGGCACAACTACTGCGAACTGATGACGCAGATATGAGATAACTTCTTCGGTGCTTCTTTCCCGGTTGGCCTTCAGTTTAACCAGAAAATCTCCCGTATGCGGCTCAGCGATGGCCAGCGCGAGGCGCGCTCCGGTACGCCTTGAGTAACTATCAACCTCAGGTGTCTGGCACAAAACATCCTCGGCTTGCATCAACATCTGGTCTGTTTCGGCCAAACTGGTCCCCGGTTGGCCTTGATAGTCGATTACGAATCCCCCCTCGTCCATTGGCGGCAAAAACTCACTTTCGAGTCGTGTGTAGATTTGCAATCCAGCTAAAAGGATCAGCACGCACAATGCCAGTGTTACCCAGAGGCGCCTCAGAGCAGCGCGAATGACTCCCTCATAGATACGTATAAGAAGCCTGAGCACGGCCCCCCCCTCCGTCGACAGGCCCGACATTTTCGGGTCTCTTTGCACCCTCATGAACCAGGTTGCCAGAGACGGAGTTACCGTTATGGCCAGTAGCAGAGAGCTTAATAGGCAGACAACCATGGTCATCGCCAGCACCCGAAAGAATACACCTGTGATGCCGTCTAAGAACGCCAGGGGGATGAAGACAACCACTGGCGTCAAGGTCGAGGCCACCAGGGGTCTGAACAGTTCCGTGACGGCGCTTTGCACAGCGTCTATGCGTTTCATCCCGGAACTGAGCTTTGTATAAATCGTCTCCACGACAACAATGGCGTCATCGATTACGACTCCGATGGCTGCGGCGATGCCGCCCAGGGTCATTAGATTGAACGTTAACCCGCTCAGCTTCATCGCCACCAGCGTTAGTAGTACAGTCTCAGGGATGACTATAGCAGCCACTATCGTCGATCCCCAATGCTTCAGGAACAGATAGAGGACTGCTACCGACAACATAAAGCCGAACAGAATCGCCTCCCACGTGCCGCGCACCGATTCACCTACAATCAGAGACTGGTCGTAAAAAAAGGCCAGCTTCATATCAGGCGGCAGCTCCTGCTTAAGGACGGCAAGCTCTTGATTGAGGCGTTTGGCGATGTCCAGCGTACTGCCGTCGGGCTGGCTTCGGATGTTTAGCAGAACCGCTTCTTTACCGTCTGCGGTAACAATATTAAAGATGGGTTCGGGTCCTCTCTCCACACGTGCAAAGTCGCGAATCCGCACAGGATGACCCTTAACGACAGTAACAGGAAAATCAGCAATTTCCTTCGGATTCTTCAAGCGACCGTCAACCACTGTCAGATACAATAAATGATTCTCTTCATGCATACCAGTCGGTGCGATAAGGTTGTTCTGTTCCAAAGCCTGTGTCACTTCCTGCAGGCTCAAATCCAGGGCCTTGAGGCGCAAGGGATCCACAATGACATGGTACTCAGTCGTTCTCCCACCGACCAGGTCAACACGTGCAACGCCTGGAATCCGCAAAAATCGCGGCTTTAGCTCATAGCGGGCTGTCTCCCACAGATGAGTAATGTCTCTGGTCTTACTGGTCAGGCTTACCCCAATGATCGGAAAAGCTGAGAAGGTCAAACGGTGGACCTTGGTTGTTGCAGTGTCGGGCAGTGCGCCGGCGATCTGAGACAATCTCCCAAGCACATACAGCTCGGACTGAACCATATCCACCTTCCAATTGAAAAAGACGTTCACCTCAGCCGATCCCCTTCCGGTAGCCGTCCGGATTGTGGTCACTCCGGGGATGTCCTTCATCGTCTCCTCAATCGGCCTGGTAATGGTGGCCATCATCTCATCGGCAGGCATAACCCCGTTATCTACAAGAATAACAACGCGGGGAAAATCCGTCTGAGGGAATACCGATGAAGGAATATGAAAGGCGCAGTACACTCCTGCAAGACAGAGCGACAGTGAAATAAACACAATAGCCACAGCGTGGCGGGTAGCAAATCTGCCCAACAGCGAAATATTTAATTGCTTGCTTGAATCTTCGTGCATTCCAATGTTCCAGACCACCGAATGTCTTATGGACCGATCACCCGTATCCTGGTTCTGCCCGGCAAACCATAGGCCCCTTCAGTCACAACACTTACCCCCGGCTCAAGTCCTTCGCCTTCGACCTCAATCCAGTCGTTTTCAGTAATACCCACCTTAACCGGCGTTGGGACCGCCTCCTCGCCCTGCACCACTACAACAACGGTTTGCCCATCAGTTGTGGTCACGACACTTTCAATCGGAACCGCCGGCCTATCGGGATGTTCGTCGGTAACAATACGAACCTGAACAGACTGACCCGGACGCAGATTCGTATCGGCAGGCAATCCAACCAGTACGGCAACCGTGTCGTTATTCGGATCAACCCGGCAATCAATATAATCCAGCCGACCAGCCAGTTGCTCTGGTTTTGCCGATGACGAAGCGGTTTCGATCTCAACCTGTTGACCAAGACGCAGCTTACCCGATTCGATGGTCGGAACATCGACCTTAAGCACTAACTGACGCAGGTTTGTTAATTGGGCCATAATATCCGTTTGCGATACAGCCTCGCCCACTCTGACCCGCACATCCATAATCGTGCCATCAAACGGAGCCGTCACCTTGAAAAGATCTAATTGAGCCATTGCACGGCTGAGAAGGTTATTTGCGTCCTCGAATTGTTTTTGGGCTTCCTGGTAGAGTCTGGTCGAAGTCCCCTGAACCTGCTGGAGCTGCTTTTGGCGATCGAAATTAGTTTGGCTAAACTCCACAGCCTTTTGTGCCTGTTCCACAGCCAGTCTGGCCAACCGGTCATATAAACCAAACATCACCTGACCTTTTTTGACCTCCTGGCCCACGACGCAGTGGACTTCTGTGACTATACCGTCAAGAGGCGAGTTTATGCGCACACTTGCAGGAGCTGTATGAGAAAATCCGGGATTGGCCATAACCGAGCCATAGGCCCTGAGATGATCATGCAGGGTCATCTGACGAACCTGGGCCACTTTTACCGGCACTATGGTTTGAATCTGCGGTTCTGTTTCTTCCACGACAGCCTGTTCTTGTTGAAACAGAAAATAGACCCCCGCCCCACCGGAAAGAATGATAAGCAGCCCTATGAATGTTCCCAGCCTGTTACTCATGATTTTGTTTTCCTACATTCTCAGTGCGATTTGCCGGAATTTGTTGCGACCAATTTGGCAAATCGGGAGCCACGTGCATCGCATCCTCAAGCTGCCCCAGCGTTTTCAGGGCTTCTACACGGGCGTCAAGCCTGTTCACCGCATTGGTATTCAACTCAAATTCAGCGGCAGTTACGTTCAACATGACCACTTCACCCGCCTCATACATCTTCCTGAGGCGATCCACAGTAGCCTGGAGTTCTTTAGAAAGTAGTTCTGCGGCTTGGACCTTTTTCAGGCAGGCTCGATAGCTCGCCACGGCCTGTTCAATATCTCCAACAATACGAGCCTGAACCGCCATGAACTCTGCAGCGGCTTGCTCTCGACGCGCCTCCGCTACGGCAATCGCTCCTTTGTTCTGATTGAATATCGGCAAATTCACCGATAGTCCTAACATCCACTTGTTCTCACTTTGATCAAACTCATATCCAGGTCCGAGTCGTACGTCTGGGAACTGACGAGCGACTTCTCGCTGCAGGGCAGCCTGACAAGCCTGATAGTCGGCTATTGCGCCGAGCAGGTCTTCGCGATTTAACATAGCCCGTCGTTGCGCCTCGACCGATGGGATATGATCTGGCAGAACTTCGAACACATCAAAACAGAATTCTATCGCCTCCAATGCCTTGGCCGGAACGCCAATCGTTGCAGCCAACTGCATACGGGCTTGAACCTTGTACTTGTTCTCATCCAACCAGGTCAAGCGGGTCTGCTCATAAGTAATGCGGGCCAGGCTGAGTTCGTTTGCCGAAATCTCTCCAAGGTCAAGAAGCTGCTTCAAGAGTTCTATTTGATCCTTCTCAAGCAGTCCACGGCGGTCGAGCAGTGCCTCTTTTTGAGTCGCGGCATACAGATTCAGCAGTGCTTCCCGCACCTGATGACGCAGTTCCCAGGCTGACTGAGCGATTTGCAGGCGGGCTGACTCTGATAAATATCGGGCCTCAGCAATCCGATATCCCCGCTTGCCGGCAGTCTCTATGGGAATATCCAGTGCGACACCCAGTATCCATGGCGACACGGGAGCACTGTATCCGGTGGTTGAGTTGAATCCTGGTGTTATGCCCAAATCGGGATTGGGATACTCAGCGGCTGCCTTCTCCTGCCCCTTTGCACCGCTCAAACGGGATCGAGCGACGTCGAGCTTTGGATTATAAAAAAATGCGGCCAGAGTCAACTTGGGAAGATCCCAAGAACTTGACGAACCACTTTCAAGGTTCTTGTCAAGATATGTTTCCAATTCGTCCGTGCCAAGACAACGGGACTCAAAGTCGTCAAGTGTCTTTTCGGGTAGCAATGGGCGATCCTGATATGTCACGCAACCCGCCATGACAAACAACAGAACAAGCCATATAAGTTTCATATACGCATTCATATTGTTGTCTATATATTCAGCTAAGTCCCAATTCCGTTCACAAATTGCTTACATGGAAGAAGATACAAACAACCCAGCGTAAGAATAACAAAGGATACCTTAACTGAAACTGAAGACTTTTTTACTGTTTTAATCCGTCGAGTATTGGGAGCGTTTATGGCAACCTAATACAGACAATTGTGCCGGATTCAGGTTCTGAGGTGATTGATATGTTTCCGTGGTGGTGATGGACAATCTCTCTGGCAATAGCCAATCCAAGGCCAGTACCTCTGATGGAATCAGAACGTGACTGGTCAGCCCGATAGAAACGGTCGAACAGATGAGGCAAGACATCAGGAGGTATGCTTCCTCCTTCATCGTGGACACAGACGGTTACATAGCCGTCAGGCTCACATTTTAGAGTCATGTGAATGGTCCCATTTGCCGGACCGTACTTCATTGCATTATCAAGAATGTTATTAAACAGGCAGATCAGCTCGTCCAGATCACCCTGAATGGCCACAGGGGGAGACTCCTCAAAGACAAGGCCGCCTCCTGCGCGTTTTACCTTCTCACGCAGATTCTCTGCAAGCTCGCTCAATAGTACATCGAGCTGAACCTCTGATACAGAAGTATCATTCCCGGTCTCCTCCATACGCGCCAACAGCAGCAACTGATCCGCCAGTCGCTCGATCCGGATAATGTCCCCCAATACTTCGTCAATCGTACGCTTGCACTCACCGCTATCCATTTGGGCTATCTGTGCTGTCTGAAGGGTGCTTTTTGCCAGGGCCAAAGGAGTACGCAGCTCATGCGCTGCATCGGCTGTGAATCGCTTCTGTCGCTCGAACACGGAGTCCAGACGATTGAGCATATCTGTCAATGCTTTGATGAAAGGACGCAATTCTTCCGGTGTTTCCGTAATATCGATTAGACTCCTCGGCACATTCGGTTGTTTAATGTCGTGCAACTGCTTCGCGGCAGCATCAACGGGGCCCAAAGCCCATTGAACACCAAATATGACCAAAACTATTGTTGCTACTATCAGGCTTGCTCCTAATACGAGCATGAACCTCAGGAATTCCCACATTTCATGGTAGGTGAAGTGGCTTGAAGTGGCCACTACTACATTCAAAATATCAGATCCAACCTTATCACGCGTCCAGATCGCTCTGTATTCATGCCCGGCACGCCCAAGTTTAAGAAAGGCGACTTGCCCCTGTAACGGACGTTCTTGTAGAGGCAGTTCATGTAACAAACGTCCATATTCGCTCGCCGGTGGATTCGAAGCAAATAAGTCAACAGAAGCCCCATCCTTCCAGACCCGATATGAAGTGGAAGAGTTTTGCCCGTTTGCTCCAGTAATCGTGCGTATCTCCTCTAATGACAGCTTCTTGCTTTGATAGTTCTCCATGCTTGCAAGGACACCGTTAGCCATAGCTCGTAGCGTTTGATCGACTGTTCCCAAGTGAGATTCTTCAAATTCGGCATGCGCCACAATGCAGATTGTGGTGATTGCCGACACCAGAATTATGACGACTACTAAAGTCACACGCCACTTTAATGAAAGAAGAGGATTCACGCAGGCAGTTCTCCAAGTAAATAACCCTGGTTTCGAAATGTGTGAATTAGACTTTCGCCGCTCTTAGGGCAGAGTTTCTTTCGCAGCGAACTGATATATACTTCTATGACATTAGAGAAGTTTTCTGAACCGAAATCGTAGAGACGCTCCATAATGTCAGCCTTAGAAACCACTTCTCCCTGTCGCATGGCCAGGTACTCGAGCAGGCGGTATTCCATGGCGGACAATTGTACAGGCTTATCACTAACCATGACTCTATGTTTGGCAGTATTTATATTTATAGGCCCGATGTCTATAACGGAAGCAGCCCGGCCATATGAACGGCGCACAAGTGATTTACAGCGAGCAATTAATTCACCCATATCGAACGGCTTGACCATATAGTCGTCACTGCCAGCTTCAAGACCTTGAATGATGTCTGCGGTAGCATCCCTGGCAGTAAGGATCAGAACTGGAACAGAGATATTCTTTTTTCTTAGCTCCGCAAGAACTTGCAGGCCGTTTAGCTTGGGTAGCAGAAGGTCAAGAATAATCAGATCATAAGGATTCGTCGTAGCCATATGCAGGCCGTCTTCCCCATCTGTGGAAATGTCCACAGCCCAGGAGTATTCCTGATCCAGCACTCTGGCAATGTTGCGAGCCAGTCTAACCTCATCTTCAACAATAAGCACACGCATGTTTGTACCGAATAGATGTCCTTAGTATTCTTTCAAAACTTCCAATGAAGCATTGTAGTGCACCACCCAATTGTGTGAAGAGCTTTTTTAGAACTAAAGGGATCTTTTTGCTTACAAGTCTTCAGCTTATTTTAAGGAACTATCCCCTATAATATGGTGGCGTGGTGATATTTCCACGAATTTGCTCTTAGATTGAGCAATTTTAACTGACCAGGATCACAAATTGTTGAACCTGGCGTCTTGAAGATTGGCCGCAAGGAAGGATATAGAAGATGCGCAAATCGGTAAGAGTCTCGGTCCCCGTTTATACATTGATTCTGTTCTTCGCCTGTTCTGCGTTCGGCGCTTGTCCTATTGGCGATCTCAACTCTGATTGTAAGGTCAATTGGCTGGACCTGCAGGATTTCGCCGCTGAGTGGCTTGATGCCGATTGCCTATCCCATGGGTGCCCTGCTGATATTGATGGCGT